>WFMN01000077.1 GCA_015489095.1 Mariprofundaceae bacterium
CACCTGCTGCAGCGTATCCACATAGGTGAGGATGTTGGCCAACTGCGGTTGCAGCGTATCTCGCTCCTCGGCGGTAAGTTTGATGCGCGCCATCCCGGCGATCTTCTCTATATCGATGTCCATAAACCTTCCCTGATCGATCGTTTCCAAAATGCGCCGCATGGTAGCGGACACGACCGGGGAGCGCGACCAGAGGCGTGAAAGGCTTGCATACCGGGCGTGACATCCCTAGAAATCGCCGCCTGCTTGAGCGCAGCGCACTTTTTAAGGTATGGCCAGGTAGCTCAGTCGGTAGAGCAGGGGACTGAAAATCCCCGTGTCGGCGGTTCGATTCCGTCCCTGGCCACCATCTAACACTTTCCTGCCCCCGCGGCACCGACCCCCGGAGCGGCACGAACCACCTAGGTGTCCTGCCACTTCGGTGCACCCTACAGGAGATCCCTTGTTATGCCATGGAGCCAGAATCAGCCTGACAATCCGTGGGGAAAACGCCCCGCTGGCGGCCCGCAACCCGATCTCGATGAGGTGATCCGCCGCATCCAGCAGAAGCTGGGCGAGATGTTCGGCGGTGGCAACGGCAACCGCAATGGCGCGGGCACGGGCGACGACGGCCCACAGTTGCCCGGCAAGATGGCGCTGTCGGCCGTGGTGGTGATCGGGTTCGCGCTCTGGTTGGCCTCCGGTCTCTACAGCGTGGCGGCGGACGAAGAGGCGGCGGTGCTGCGCTTCGGGCAGTATGTTGAAACCACGGGGCCCGGCCTCAACTGGCACCTTCCGTGGCCGATCGAAAGCGCGGAAAAGCTGCCGGTCACCCGTGTGCAACGGCTGACGATCGGTTTTCGCTCCTTTGGTGGCGGCCGCATCCGCAAGGTGGATCAAGAGGCGTTGATGCTCACCGCCGACGAGAACATCGTCGATATCTCCTTTGTGGTGCAGTACAAGATCAAGGATCTGGAGCATTTTCTGTTCGATATCTCCAACCAGACCAAAACCGTGCGCGATGCGTCGGAGTCGGCGATCCGCGAGGTGATCGGCCGCACCATGATCGACGATGTGCTCACCACCAAGAAGGCGCAGGTTGAGGTGGAGGTGCAGCAGTTGATCCAGTCGATCCTGGATAGCTACAAGGCGGGGGTGTCGATCACCACCGTCAAGCTGCAGGATGTGCAGCCGCCGGCGCGGGTGATCCGTGAGTTCAAGGATGTGGCCAGCGCCCGTGAGGATCGCGAGCGCGCCAAGAACGAGGCGCAGGCCTACGCCAACGATGTCATCCCCAAGGCGCGCGGCGAGGCCAAAAAGATGGTGCTCGACGCCGAAGCCTACCGCAACGAAATCATCGACCGCGCCAAGGGTGAGGCCAAACGCTTTGTCAGCGTGCTCGACGCCTACAAAAAGGCGCCGGAAGTGACGCGCAAACGCCTCTATCTCGACACCATGCAGAAGGTGATGGCCAAGGTGGACAAGGTGATTGTCGATGGCGCCGTGGCGGATCGGGTGTTGCCCTACCTGCCGCTGGATCAACGGCAGAAGGTGGAGGTGAAGAAGTAACATGAACGGCAAACAGACCTCACTGATCCTGCTGCTGGCGTTGATCGCCGGCGTCATCAACATGTCCGCCTTCGTGGTCGATCAGCGCAAACAGGCGCTGGTGCTGCAGTTTGGTAACCCCAAGCAGGTCTTTACCGATGCCGGACTGCATTGGAAATGGCCGTGGCAGTCGGTCAAGCTGTTCGACAGCCGCCTGCTGGAGTCGGACTCCCCGCCCAATGAGGTGATCACCAAGGACAAAAAATCGATTCTGGTGGACAACTACGCCCGCTGGCGCATCGTCGATCCGCTCAAGGTCTATCAGGTTGCGCGTACCCAAGCCGGAGTCGCCTCGCGCATGGAGGATGTGGTGCGCGGCAAAGTGCGCGAGGTGTTGGGGCAGCACACCCTGCATGAGATCGTCTCCGGTGGGGAGTCCAACCTGCGTCAACGGCTGATGATGGCCATCCGCGACCGTGCCGACAAGGGGGTGCGCGAGATGGGGATCGCCATCGTCGATGTGCGCATCAAACGCGCCGACCTGCCGCCGGAAAACTCCAACGCCGTATTCCAGCGCATGAAGGCGGAGCGGCAGCGTATCGCCAAGGAGTACCGCTCCGAGGGTGCCGAGGCGGCGCGTGAAATCCGGGCGGAGGCGGATAAGCAGCGCAAAACCATCGTGGCCGACGCCTACCGGAAGGCGGAGATCATCCGCGGTAAGGCCGATGCCGAGGTGACCCGGATCTACGCCGCGGCACACCAGCGGGATCCCGCGTTTTACGCCTTTATGCGTTCGCTCGAGGCGTACAACGCCTCCATCCAACGGGGAACCAAGCTGGTGATCTCGCCCACTTCCGAGTTTTTCAACTTTTTCAACAGCGCCAGCGGAAAATAGCCGCTACGCACTTGGGCGTCGTTTCCATTGGATGACTTGTGGGCAGCCCTAGGGCTGGTGCTGGTGATCGAGGGGGCGCTCTACTCCCTGTTTCCAGAGCGGATGATCGCCATGGCCAAGCAGTTGTGCCATGTTCCGCCCCGCACCCTGCGGGTGGTCGGTCTGCTCTCCGTCGCCATCGGCTGGCTCTGCGTCAAGCTGGTGCGCGGAGGCTGAACCGAACCATCGTTGCGCATCACCCCGTCTGGTATTCATGAGCAGATCGCAAAAAGTCCGTCCGTGGACTTTTTGCGCGGCCATCCATGGCCGCGATGCCGACTTCTTGCGAAGTCGTCATTCGTGATCTTGGATGCATCGGATGGGGCATAGCCATCACCATCACGCCTTGGACGCCGCCTTCTGGTTGACGGCGGTCTTCGCCGTGGTGGAACTGGCCGGTGGCCTGTGGTCCGATTCGTTGGCGTTGCTGGCCGATGCCGGGCATATGGTCTCGGATGTGGCCGCGCTTGGGTTGGCGATGTTCGCCCGGCGCATCGCCAAGCGGCCTGCCCATGCGCAGATGACCTACGGCTATGGGCGCGCCAAGGTGTTGGCGGCGCAGATGAATGCCCTGATGCTCTGCTTCCTCAGCGGTTGGATCGTTTGGGAGGCGGTAGGTCGCCTGCACCAGCCGCCGGAGGTGCAAGGCGGCGTGGTGGTATGGATCGCCGCTATCGGCTTGGTGATCAATCTGGTGATGGTGCGCTGGTTGCATGGCGCGCACGATATCAACACACGCGCCGCCTATTGGCATGTGCTGGGCGATGCGCTGGGTTCGGTTGCGGCGCTGGTCGCCGGTGGGGTGATTGTGTTGACCGGCTGGATGGTGATCGATCCGCTGCTCTCCTTTGTCGTGGCGTCCGTACTGGCGTGGGGCGGCTGGCGGCTGGTGCGCGAAACATCGCTGGAACTGATGGAGGCGGTGCCGCAGGAGGCGGATGTGGATACGGCCTCACAGGCGATGCGGAGGGTGGCGGGCGTTGTCGGCATTCACCATGTTCACCTGTGGCGGTTGCCGGCGGGGGACTTGGCGCTCTCCGCCCATGTCCAGGTCGAGCACATGGAAAGGTGGATGACTCTGCTGCCCCTGTTGATCGCAACGCTGAAGCGTCAGGGGATCGCCCACGCTACCCTGCAGCCCGAAATGGCGCGATGCCGCGAAGGGTGCGACGCCGCCTGATGCCTAAGGTTTGACGAGGCGTGGGTCGGCTATTAGTGTTCGCCGCGCTTGAGGTGCTTGGCTGGCGGTGGATCGCCCGCCAAGTGAAACGGGAAATCGGTGCGGTGGGGTTGATCCCCCCAATGCCGATGCAGCCCCCGCTACTGTAGGCCTGACAACGCCGCGCATCTGCCACTGGTATCACACCGGGAAGGCGCGCGGAGACGGATGAAGGCGAGCCAGGAGACCGGCCTCTTGCGTGAAGAACCGAACTACCCCGGGGTGCGGGTATTGAGGTGCTGTCGCTGTCGGCTCTGGGGTTTTCCCCTCGCAATGGCCTCCGCACATTCATGCGCGCGCTCCGTGGAAATCATGATCTACAGGAGAGCCACCCATGACCACACAAACCGGCACGATTGCCACCCCCACACTATCCACCCCCGCCATCTGGCTGGAGCGCCTGCTTTGGCTGGCTTGGGTGCCATTGGTACTCTACACCATCTTCTTCGCCCCGATCCCCGATATCCATGACGGGATGCATCCGCTGCGCCACTCCACCACCGTTGTGCAGTGCCACTGATGGCGGAAATGAAGTCGTTTCAATGGCTCCTTCCGTTCCTGATGGCGGCGCTGATCATCGCGGCGGCGCTCGGCTTTGTGCGTTACTTCAACGCCTACGAGGCTCCGGGCGACCATTGGGCGCCGGCATCGCCCGTCACCCACGAAAACGCCCGCTTCACCACCGATATGGGGGCGGCGGGGGATTACCGGGTCACGGTGGAGAAGCTTGCCTCCAAGTTTCCTCTGCTGTTTGTGGAGTATCAGCCCCCCGGGCTGATGGTGGACACCACCATCCATAGCGACGACGGCGTCATCCGGCTCGATCAACGCTTTGCCGACGAGGGGAGCTACCGTGTCACCGTGCAGCACACCATTCACCCAAACCATCGCGAGATTATTGATTTTACGGTGCAAACACCGCTCTATAAGTATGCGAACGACCTCGTGCTTGTTGGCTGTCTGCTGCTGGCGGGTTGGGTGAGCGGTCGGCGCCTGCGCCAGTTGGCCGCGGTGGCGATGGTGCTGCTGGCGTGCATGGGCGCGATGCCGAAGGCGGCGTCGGCCCATGGCAATGGCGGGTCGCACCCGTCGGCGTTGGCGGTGGGGGCGCAGGACGGCACGCTCACCTTGTCGTGGTTGCGGCAACCACCGGATGGCGCCGCCAACAACGCGCCGCTCGACTGGAGCGTGCGTCTGCGTCGTTCCGATGGCGCACCGATCGGACACGCCCCCTTCCGGTTGGAGATCATCCATTCGGAGACCCACTTTCCGGTGTTGACCCTGAGTGGGGTGACGACCAACGGCACCATCCCGCTGCGCTACTCGCCGCCGGATGGCACCGACTACCAACTGCTGCTGCAGGCGGTGGTGGACGGCAAGGTGCACCATGTCGCGCTGGATGCCGCCGCCACTCCGATCCGCCCGACGGCGACGCGGCAGTGGCAGTCGTTCGGCCTGATGCTGATTCCG
>WFMN01000078.1 GCA_015489095.1 Mariprofundaceae bacterium
CCACGCCGTGCGACATCGCCTCCAGCAGCACGATTCCGTAGCCCTCCCAGTGGGAGGGAAGGACAAAGATGTCGGAGGCAAGGTAGAGCGCCTGCAGGGCGGCATCATCCAGCCTGCCGTGGAGGGTCACGCGCGTATCCAATTGGTATTGCCGACACAGTTGCCGAATCTGCCGCGTGGTGTCGGGCTCCACGCTATCGCGCCCAACCATATCCAATCGCCACGCGCGGTCGGTTGGCAGCCTTGCCACCGCTTGCAGCAACTCGATCACCCCCTTGGCGCGGGTCAAATGGCCGACATAGAGGATGCGGAGCGTATCGCCCCCCCCTTGGCTCACCCCTCCGGTCGGCTCGAACGCGGTGTTGATCACATCGATCGACGGATCGCCACTGACGCGACGGCGAATCTGCTCGCGGCTGCTGCGGCTGACCGTCAAGATCCGCTGGGCGCCACCTAGCAGTTGCGCCTCGCAAAACGCCCGCCAGCGCCGACGCAGGGGCGAGGCGCACAGCTCGGCGGTAAGATGGTGCACCATCACCAGATAGCGCAAGGGAAGCCAGCGCACCCCCGGCCACAACAGCGGCGCCAGCCAGCCATCCACCAGCAGCCACGCACCTCGGTAGCGTATCATCTGCCAGTGAAACCAAACCCAGCCCAGCGGGCGGCACAACCGCCACAGCCCGCGCGTATCGTTCAGACGCTGGTAGAGGCGATTGTCCGACAACGCCACCGTGACCAGATCGATACCCGCTTTTTCCGCCGCCGCCAGCAGATGGAGGTTGTACTGCTCGCCGCCGGTATGCGCAGGCGCGATATGCGAAGCGAGATAGACGAGCGTAACCCGTTGCGCGCAGCCGGTCATCAATCGCCGGAGCCACGGTTGTGCAGCGGTTTGGCCGGCACACCACCCACCACCGCGCCGGCCGGCACATCATGGGTCACCACCGCGTTGGCGCCGATCACCGCGCCGTCACCGATGGTCACACCAGCGATGATGGTCACCTTGGCGCCGATCCAGACACCGCGGCCGATCGATACAGGTGCGATCTCCATCGCCGATCGGTGCACCACCTCCGCGCCGCGCCGATGGTTGTGATCCCGAATAGAGACATACTCGGCCATCGCCGTGCCGGCGCCGATGGCGACCGATTGCTGCGCGGCGATCATCGTGCCCCATCCGATGAAGCAGTCGTCCGCCACCAAGAGCCTGCCGCCGCCGAAGGTGAGCAACCGCACATCATCCTCCAACCGGCAACGCCGACCGAGCGCGATCACGCCCCCGTGCGGATCATCCGTCGTCTGCATCGCCCAGCGCCGGCCAACCCTGCTGTGCGCACCCACGCTGCAAACCCCATGCTCTCCTAGGCTCAGCAGGCCATCCCTCCCTAGAACCACCCCCTCGTCAAGCTGCCAACAGGCGTGGCGCGCCAATCCAAACTCCAAACTCTCGTACGCGGCACCACCGGAAAGCAGCAGCCTAGCGCCCCGTTTCCGCGCATGAAGCTTCAGCCGCTGCCGACACAGCCACCGCGCTAGCATGGCGGTTTATCCACCCGGAGATGGAAGCTGATATCCCACAGCGGGAAAATAAAAGCCAGCCGGTGTTCGTACAAGAGCGGTTTGCTGGTCGCCAAGCGCGCCATCCAACGGTCGTAAAAACGGCGCTCCTTGCGGGACTCCTTGTCATAAACCACTGAGATCTTTTTGAACCTGGCCTTGGAGTAGCCATACTTGAACAGCTTCTCCCCCTCCACAAAATAGTCGAAGCTTCTTGATGTGAAGGCGCGTAGATGGGTGGGATCGTTGTGATAGTGGGCGCTGCTCATCGAGGGAGAGACGATAAACACATCGGCGCCCGCCTTGCCGATGCGGTAGATCTCCTCCATGGTGCCGATCACATCCGGCAGGTGTTCCATCACATCGTTGCAATAGATGGCGTCGAAGCTGTCATCCTGAAACGGCAACGGGTTGTGCGCCAAATCGGCCAGCACATCGGCGTCGGAACCCTCCAGAATGTCGATGCCGATGGCACCCGGCTGCTTGCTAAAGCCGCAGCCGATATCCAGCACCCGTTTCATCGCACCATCCCCGCCCAAACGATTTTCAGCCATAACAGCAACGCTCCCACCTGCCACCATTGTTCCTTCAGCGACGCGCTAAGCATCACCATCGCACTGCGGGGCTTGCCGTCCCCCACCAGCAACAGCGCGAGATTGCGATAGAGATCCGCCTGCTGCCGCCGCCACGCCTGTCGCACATCGGCCGCGGCGAGGCGATCGCCGAACAGCCGTGCCATCTTGCGATGGAGACGCCAGCGACTGCGGTAGGCAACCCTCTTCTCGCACCCCGTCCCCAACGAGCCCTCGTGCTGATAGACATCCACCAATACCTGATCCACGAAACCCAACGGGTAGTTGGCCGCCGCGCGCAGATAGTAGTCATAATCTTCCAGCACGGTAAGCGTGGTGTCAAACCCGCCGTTCGCCTCCACCACATCCCGGGAATAGAGGAACAGGTTGGTTCCTAGGCGATAGCCCTGCAGCGCCAGCGGCAGCACATCCCCCTCCGCCTTGAGCCGCGCCAGCGAGTATTGGGGGGCATCACCCAAGCGGTAGGCCATGCCATCGCGGTTGACCCACGCCCAGTTGGAA
>WFMN01000079.1 GCA_015489095.1 Mariprofundaceae bacterium
AACAGGCATCCCGGCGCAGGCCGGGATCCATGTGGGTTGTGGCGTTGGCATGACGGGATCGGTTCGTGCGATCTGAAGAGCGATATACGATGAAAGGAAGTAGAAGCGCATGATGAATGTGGTGATTATCGACGATAACCCGACCAATGTCTTTCTGCTCAAGCGGATGACCGAACAGGTTGAGGGGTGTACGGCCCACACCTTCGCCGATGCGCCGTCGGCGCTGGCGTGGGACGGGATCGATGGCAGCGATCTGGTGCTGGTCGATTACATGATGCCGGAGATGAACGGGATCGACTTCATCGTCCAGTTTCGCGCCCTCAAGGGGTGCAAGGATGTACCGGTGATCATGGTAACCGCCGACGATGCCAAGGAGGTGCGCTACGAGGCGTTGCAGCGTGGCGCCACCGATTTTCTCAACAAGCCGGTCGATAAAACCGAGTTTCTCGCCCGCATGCGCAACATGCTGGCGCTGCGCAAGAGCCAGAAGCAGATGGCCAACCGCGCCGAGTGGCTGGCCAGCGAGGTGCGCAAGGCGACCAAGGAGCTGAAGCAGCGCGAGTTGGAGACGATTCTGCTGCTCTCCAAAGCGGCGGAGTATCGCGACCCTGAAACCGCCTCCCACATCGTGCGCATGAGCCACTACTCGCGGCTGATCGCCCGCCATCTCGGCATGGACGCCATCGAGCAGGAGATGATCCTGCTGGCGGCACCGATGCACGATGTCGGAAAATTGGGAACCCCCGATCGCATCCTGCTCAAGCCGGGCAAGCTGGATGACGAGGAGTTTGCCATCATGATGCAGCATGCCGAGCACGGCTATCAGATTCTGCACCATAGCAAGACAAGGCTGTTGCAGATCGCCGCCGATATCGCCCGCATGCACCACGAAAAAGTGGATGGCAGTGGCTATCCGCGCGGGCTCAAGGGGGATGAGATTTCGATCTACGCCCGCATCGTGGCGGTGGCGGATGTGTTTGACGCCCTCACCAGCGAGCGCCCCTACAAGAAGGCGTGGCCGGTGGAGCAGGCGGTGGCGGTACTGCAGCAAGATAAGGGCAGCCATTTCGACCCCGCCTGCGTGGATGCGCTGATAAACAACTTGGACGAGGTGTTGGAGATCAAGGCGCGTTTTCAGGATGAAGAAGAGGTAGGGGAGGTTTGAGTATCCAAACACAGCAGCGCGCGCGGGAGCGTGGCACAGTGGACTGGCGGACGATCGACTGGGTCGAGCAGGTTGCCGCCAGCGCGGTCTATGCGGTGGCGGTGGAGACGCCGCTGACGACGGCGCCGCGCCTCTCCGCCCGTTTGAACAACACCATTCTGCTGAAGCGGGAGGATCTGCAGTCGGTCTTCTCCTTCAAGCTGCGTGGTGCCTACAACAAGATGGCGCAACTAACCGACGCCGAGCGCAAGCGGGGGGTGATCTGCGCCTCGGCGGGCAACCACGCCCAAGGGGTGGCGCTGGCGGCGCAGAGGCTGGGGGTCGATGCGGTGATTGTCATGCCGGAGACTACGCCGCAGCTTAAAGTGTCGGCGGTGGAGTCGCTGGGCGGCCGGGTGGTGCTGTTTGGCGACAGCTACTCCGATGCCGGTGACCACGCGCAGGAGCTGCGCCAGAGCAGCGGGCGGGTCTTTATCCACCCCTACGACGATCCGGCGGTGATCGCAGGCCAGGGCACCATCGCCGATGAGCTGTTGCGGCAGGCGCCGCAGGATCTCGATGCGGTCTTCGTGCCGATCGGCGGCGGCGGGCTGATCGCCGGGGTGGCGGCTTACCTCAAGCAGCTTTCGCCGCAGACCAAGGTGATCGGGGTGGAGCCGGTCGATTCGGCGGCGATGCACGATTCGCTGGCGGCGGGTGAGCGGGTGACGCTCGATCAGGTGGGGATCTTTGCCGACGGGGTGGCGGTACGAAAGGTGGGGGAGCTCACCTTCGCCATGGTGCGTGAGTTGGTGGACGAGGTGGTGCTGGTCGATACCGATGCCATCTGCGGCGCGATCAAGGCGATCTACGAGGATGCGCGGGTGATTGTGGAGCCGGCGGGGGCACTGGCGGTGGCGGCGGCCAGGCAGGTGATCGCCCGCGATGGCTGGTGCGGCAAGCAGATCGCCTGCATCAACTCCGGCGCCAACATGAACTTTGACCGTCTGCGCCATGTGGCGGAGCGTGCCGAGATCGGCGAGCGGCGCGAGGCGCTGTTTGCGGTGACGATTCCCGAGCGGCCGGGTTCGTTTTTGCAGTTTTGCAGCGTGTTGGGGCGACGCAATGTGACCGAGTTCAACTACCGCCTAGGCTCGCGTGACGCGGCGCGGGTGTTTGTCGGCATCTCCATCGACGGCGAGCATGAGGCGGCGGAGGTGGAGGCGCAGTTACGCCGGGCAGGATACGCGGTGGTATCGCTGATGGAGAACGAGCTTGCCAAGCTGCACTTGCGCCATCTGGTGGGGGGCAAGGCGTCGCAGGTGGCGGCGGAGCAGCTCTACCGTTTCGAGTTTCCCGAACGCCCCGGCGCGTTGAGCGATTTTCTCAACAAGCTGGCCGGGCGGTGGAATATCTCGCTGTTTCACTACCGCAATCACGGTGCCGCCTACGGGCGGGTGCTGTTGGCGCTGGAGGCCGATGACGGCGAGCGCGACGAGTTGGAGCGCTTTTTCGACCAGACCGGCTATCCGTTTGTCTGCGAAAGCGAGAATGTGGTACGGAGGATGTTTCTGTAATGGCAACCATCATGGTGACCGGCGGTGCCGGATTTATCGGCTCGGCGGTGGTGCGCCACCTGATTGGGGAGGGCGCCCACACGGTGGTCAATGTCGATAAGCTGACCTACGCCGGCAATCTGGAGTCGCTGGCGCAGGTAGCCGATGACCCGCGTTACCACTTCGAACAGGCGGATATCTGCGACGCAGCGGCGATGGCGCGGATCTTTGCGCGCTACCAGCCGAGTATGGTGATGCATCTGGCGGCGGAATCGCATGTGGATCGCTCCATCGACGGCCCAGCGGCCTTTATCCAGACCAATATCGTCGGCACCTACACGCTGCTGGAGGCGGCACGCGCCTACTGGCTTAGGCTGGATGGGGAGCGGCGGGCGCGGTTTCGTTTTCACCACATCTCCACTGATGAGGTGTATGGCGATCTGGACGGCAGCGATGGTTTGTTTACCGAGCAGACGCCCTATGATCCCAGCTCCCCCTATTCGGCGAGCAAGGCCGGTTCCGACCATCTGGTGCGGGCGTGGCACCGCACCTACGGCCTGCCGGTGGTGGTGACCAACTGCTCCAACAACTACGGCCCCTACCACTTTCCCGAGAAGCTGATTCCACTGGTGATTCTAAATGCGCTGGAGGAGCAACCGCTGCCGGTCTATGGCGATGGCGGGCAGGTGCGTGACTGGCTCTTTGTCGAGGATCACGCGCGTGCCTTGGTGCGGGTGGTGACCGAGGGGGCGGTGGGGGAGACCTACAACATCGGCGGCCACAACGAAAAGCGCAACATCGAGGTGGTGGAGGCGATTTGCGCCCTGCTCGACGAGATGCGGCCGCGCGCCGAGGGGCGCTATGCCGATCTCATCACCTTTGTGCAGGATCGCCCCGGTCACGACCGGCGCTACGCCATCGATGCCGGCAAGATCGCGCGCGAACTGGGGTGGAAGCCGGTGGAAAGTTTTGACAGCGGTCTGCGCAAAACGGTGCGCTGGTATCTGGACAACCTCTCGTGGTGCCAGCGGGTGCAGGATGGTTCCTACCGCCGCGAGCGCCTAGGGCTGTAGCTATTCAGCTCATCCCGTGTTTTGCCCGATAGCTGCGTTGAACATGCTCATGTGCTGATAGCACCACACTGCGCGTGTTCGCCTTGCTATCGAACAAAACACGGGCGATCTGAACAGCTACAGGTTATTGGAAAAGTTTACAACAAATCAAAAGGATGGCAACAATGGCTGAACGGAAAGTGGCGTTGATTACTGGGATTACCGGGCAGGATGGCTCCTATCTGGCGGAGTTCCTGCTGGAGAAGGGGTATGTGGTGCATGGCATCAAGCGGCGGGCATCGCTGTTCAACACCCAGCGGGTGGATCATGTCTATCAGGATCCGCATGTGGAGCATAAAAACTTTATCTTGCATTACGGGGACTTGACCGATGCCTCCAACCTGACGCGGATTTTGCAGGAGGTACAGCCGGACGAGGTCTATAACCTCGGCGCGCAGTCGCATGTGGCGGTCAGCTTCGAGTCGCCGGAATACACCGCCGATGTCGATGCGCTCGGCACCCTTCGGCTCTTGGAGGCGATCCGCCTGCTGGGGCTGGACAGGAAAACCAAGTTTTATCAGGCCTCGACCTCGGAGTTGTTCGGCAAGGTGCAGGAGATTCCGCAGCGCGAGACCACACCGTTTTATCCCCGCTCGCCCTACGCCGCAGCCAAGTTGTACGCCTACTGGATCGTAGTCAACTACCGTGAATCGTACGGCATGTACGCCTGCAACGGGATTCTGTTCAACCATGAATCGCCCCGCCGCGGCGAGACCTTCGTTACCCGCAAGATCACCCGCGGGCTGGCCAATATCGCGCAGGGGCTGGAGGAGTGCCTCTACATGGGCAACATGAACGCGCTGCGTGACTGGGGGCACGCCAAGGATTATGTGCGCATGCAGTGGATGATGCTGCAACAGGATGCCCCCGATGACTTTGTGATCGCCACCGGCGTGCAGTACTCCGTGCGCCAGTTCATCGAGTGGTCGCTGGCGGAGCTCGGCATTACGGCGCGTTTCGAGGGGGAGGGGCTGGATGAACGCGCGGTGGTCACCTCCATCACCGGGGATAAGGCGCCGGCGTTGCAGGAGGGCGATGTTATCGTGCGGGTCGATCCGCGCTATTTCCGACCGGCCGAGGTGGAGACGCTGCTCGGCGATCCCAGCAAGGCCAAGGAGAAGCTGGGGTGGACGCCGCAGATCACGGTGCAGGAGATGTGCGCCGAGATGGTGGCGGAGGATCTTCAGGTGGCGAAGCGCTATGCGCTGTTGAAGCGGCACGGCTATGAGATGCCGGTTGCGATTGAAAACTAGGCGGTATTGCGCGTGAAACAGCCATCAACAGCGGGCGTGTGGCGGGCTGACCGCTGCAAGCGCGCGGTGATGGTGGCGGCGGACTGCCTGATCATTCCGCTGGCGCTGTGGCTGGCGATTTCGCTGCGCTATGGCGTGCCCTACCATGTCGATCCGTCGCAGGCGTGGGTGTTTGGCTCCGCCCTGCTGGTGGGAATTCCCATCTTTATGAAGATGGGGCTCTACCGGGCGATTGTCCACTACATGGAGGCGCGCGCCTTCATGGCGATCTTCCGCGCGGTAAGTGCGATGGTGCTGCTGTGGGGGGTGATTCTACTGCTGGTGATGCCACATGCGGTGCCGCGTTCATCGGTGGTGATCTTCTGGCTGGTGGCGCTGCTGTTTGTCGGCGGCAGCAGGCTGGTGATGCGCTGGCTGCTGACCGATTTTCAGCGTGATCGACGGCAGATGTCCACGGTGGTGGTCTATGGCGCCGGCGAGGCGGGGAGGCAGTTGGTGGCGGGGCTGCGCGAGGGCAATCGCCTCTGTCCGGTTGCCTTTATCGATGACAACCCCGATCTGGTGGCGCACGAGGTGGCGGGGCTGACCGTGTACGCCCCCGACGCGATGGAGCGGCTGTTCGCCGAGCAGCAGGTGGATCAGGTGCTGGTGGCCATCCCGTCGATGGATCATGGGCAAAAGAAGCGGATCCTGAACCTGCTGGAGCCCTATCCGGTGCGGGTGCGGGTGTTGCCGGGGCTGGAGGCGCTGGCGGATTGTAAGGTGCGGGTGGAGGCGATCCGCGATATTGATGTGGAGGATCTGCTGGGGCGCGATGTGGCGGCACCAAAACCAGAGCTGCTCTCCGCCTCCATCCGCGACAAGGTGGTGATGGTGACCGGCGCCGGAGGCTCAATCGGCTCCGAGCTGTGCCGGCAGATTGTCCGTCAGCAGCCGAAATCGCTGATCCTGTTTGAAATCAGTGAGTACGCGCTCTACGCCATCGAACATGAACTACGGCGGATGGAGGCGACGGACGGGGTGGAGATCGTGCCGTTGATGGGATCGGTGCACCATTTTCAGCGGGTGAAACGGGTCTGCCGCAGCTTTGGCGTGCAGACCATCTACCACGCGGCGGCCTACAAGCATGTGCCGCTGGTGGAGTGGAACCCGATCGAGGCGGTGCATAACAACATCGTGACCACCATGCATGTGGCGCAGGCGGCGGTGGAAGCGGGGGTGGAGCGCTTGGTGTTGATCTCCACCGACAAGGCGGTGCGCCCCACCAATGTGATGGGCGCCAGCAAGCGGTGTGCCGAGCTGGTGTTGCAGGCGTTGAGCGCGGAGGGGGGCGCGACACGCTTCTGCATGGTGCGCTTCGGCAATGTGCTGGGCTCGTCGGGCTCGGTGGTGCCGCTCTTTCGCCGCCAGATTGAAGCGGGCGGCCCCGTGACGGTGACCCATCCGGAGATCACACGATATTTCATGACGATACCGGAGGCTGCGCAACTGGTGATTCAGGCGGGGGCGATGGGGCAGGGGGGCGATCTGTTTGTGCTCGATATGGGGGATCCGGTCAAGATCACCGATCTTGCCCGCAAGATGATTCAGCTAAGCGGGCTAACGGTGCGCGATGATGCCCATCCCGATGGTGATATCGCCATCCACTTCTCCGGGCTGCGGCCGGGGGAGAAGCTGTACGAGGAGCTGCTGGTCGGCGATAATGTGGAGGGAACCGAGCATCCGCTGATCATGCGCGCCAACGAAGAGATGATCCCGTGGGAACAACTCCATAGCATGATCTTGGAGATGGAGCAGGCGGCGCATCGCTTCGATCCGCCGGCCATCCGTCGGTTGCTCCAACGGTGCGTGCGCGGCTATCGGCCGGAGGAAACGATCCACGACCTCACCTGGCAGAGGGAGCAGCAGGGTGGAATCGCGAACCGTTGACAGCGCGCCAAGCGGTAGGGATGCTTTCGCTCCGATCCTTAGAGAGGCAGGGTAACCAATGTCCGAACAAAACAAGCTAACCGAAAAAGACACGCTGGTTCAGAGTCTTATCGACGATCTCGATACCATGCGCCCCTTTGTGCTGGCGTCCAAGAAACAGAACGCCGAACTGCGTAGCATCCTGCGGCGGATGTCGGACTATCTTGAGCGGTTGCAGGCGCTCCCCTTTATCCCGCTGGAGCAGTATCGCCAGTTGGCGCGGTTGCTCGCCCGACTGGTGGACGCGGAACATGGCTCTCTGCTCTCTCCGCAGGCGGGTAGGGCGATCAGCAACACCGATTTCGAGGCGTTGCGCGACCATGTGGAAGCGCGGCGCCGATTGTTTGATCAGTCGCAACAGGATGTGCCCTTGCTGCACAAGATCATCGCCCGCTGCAGCGCGTTGATCGGGCGTGAAATCGCTGGCGATGACGACATCGCCACCAAAGGGCGGGCGCTGGAGATGATGCTGCGCAGCCATCAGCAGGAAGACCGTAGCATGCGGAATGAACTCAATGACTTGATCGCCCTGCTGGGTAGCTCGTTGAAGGAGATGTCGCAGGTGTTGAGCGAGGTCGGTGAGGAGTCATCGGAACTGGCGGAGGCGCAGAAAATGCTATCGCAGGAGCTTCCCGATGACCCGAAAGAGGCGAAGCGGCTCCTCGAGCGGGCACGGGAGGATATCGTGGCCGCCGGCAACAAGGTGGTCGAGGCCAATTCGGCGATGCAGCGGCAGATGCAGCAGCAGATGAAGCAGATGTCCGAACTGAGCGAGCAACTCAAAGCGGCGGAGATGCAGGCGCGAAACGATCCGTTGACCGGGCTGGCCAACCGCCGCCGCCTAGCGGAGTTCTTGCGCGACTTGGATACCGAAACCGTCAGCTTTGTGATGCTGGATATCGACTTTTTCAAGAAGATCAACGATCAATACGGCCACGACGCCGGAGACGAGGTGCTATCGGATCTGGCGGAGGTACTGACCGGCTGCGTGCGCGAGGGTGATATGGTCGCCCGGTTGGGAGGGGAGGAGTTTTGTGTCGTTTTCCCCGACACCGAACTGGCGATCGCCGGCGAATTGGCGGAAAAGCTGCGCATGGCGATCGAGGTGCATGAGTTCAAGACCTCGGCGGGATCCATCCCTGTCAGCATCAGCCTTGGGGTGGCGGAGCGGCTGCCGAACGAAGCCAACTCGGCATGGATCAAACGGGCGGATGAGGCGCTCTACCAATCCAAAACCAACGGCCGCAATCGCGTCAGTCTCGCCGACAGGGCTTGACTTTTTGATTGCGGGCTGCTATAAACGCGGCCGTCCGTTTCCACGGTGTGGAGCGGAATGATACCGGGATAAGAGGGGGTCGAATGGCCTGAAGTGTTAAGTGACGCCGCGTTTGCCTCGGCGCTAACCAGTTCGTACCGAGCCAATCTGCTGCTACCGCAGCTGAAGCCGCCTGTGAAAGATACCGCACGGGCGAACAGGGATGCTGCGTCCCGCGCGGACGCGAAACAGCAGCAAAATGCCGACCAGCGCAAGGCCGACGCCCGTAACGCCGCTGCGCGCCAGTCGGCGGCGAGCGCCGCCCGTGCCGCGGAGGGGCGGCGGCTCACAAGGGCTTCCCAAGCGCAGGCTGCCGCCCGCGCCAACGAACTGCGTGCCGCCGCCGATACAAACCGCGCCGCTATTCAGACGGCGGATCGCGTCACCCTGAACAGTGTATCGGAAATCGCGCAGCGAACTTTAGCCGGCCAACGCCTGCACGCCGGGGATGAGACCGAAAAGGCGAAACAACGGTTCGCGGAGGCCAATCAGGCAGGGCTCTATCGCTTACGCGATGTGAAGAAGAGCAGCGCTGGCAGTCAGCAGGCCGTGGCAGCCGAGATCAACAAGTCGGCCGCGGTGCTCACTCGCGCACAGGTGAGCGCGGCGCCGGTTTCGGTACAACCCGCTTCGGCGGCACAACGCTACCAGCAGTTGAACGCGGCAACCTCACCGGTTGCGACAAGCGGGAATCATGCGTCGTCGGGTGGGAAGCCGGCAGCCACCGGCGGGGTGAGTTTGCGGGCGTAACACTGGCGACCTTGCAAAGGGTTCGCGCGTACAATCAGCTTGTTACAAAGCTATCGACACGGAACGCCGCCTAGTTTCTAAAGTCCGGAACAGAATCGGCGATAGTGTAAGCTGGGTTGTCATGTTGGCATACCCGTATCAGAAAGGAGGTTAACATGCAAATAGGCTCGGTGGCACCCGCCGTCACGCCGATTCGTCCTGACTTTAACCAGAATCAGGCACAACAGGTTCAGGAGCGGAAGAGTTCGTCCACTCAGGTGCAGGTTGCGCCCAATTTGGCCCAAAGCCAGAGCGGGGAGGCGGTGGAAGCGCAGGCTAAGGAGGTCAGCGAAGGGTCGCCGGTTCAGGCCGCGGAGGGGGAAGCCCCTTCCAAGCCGGCATTGGTTGCCCAAGCAGAGGCCAATCCGAGGGCTCAGCGGCAGCAAGGAACCAATCAATTGGATGTCTTTGCCTGAGGCCGAAGCACCTGCTTTCTCACAACAAGGCAGCGCCCTGGGGGCGCTGCCTTTTTTATGGCGGCTTCAAGCGATTGCGCACAGGGCCGTCATCGCGGCCACGGATGGCCGCGCAAAGAAAAACGGGGGATAGGGCGTAGCCTCACTCCGCTTATCGCACTAGGGTGCGCGCCATCTATGCAACGCGACCATATCCGAAACTTCTCCATTATCGCCCACATCGACCACGGAAAATCGACGCTGGCGGATCGTCTGATCGAGTTGACCGGCGCCCTCTCCGAACGGGAGATGAAAAAACAGGTGCTCGATTCGATGGAGATCGAGCAGGAGCGCGGCATTACCATTAAGGCGCAGACCGCCAGCCTCGATTATCACGCCGCCGACGGCGAGTGGTACCGTCTGAACCTGATCGACACCCCGGGACATGTTGATTTCACTTACGAAGTGTCGCGCTCGCTACAGGCCTGCGAGGGGGCGCTGCTGATCGTGGATGCGACCCAAGGGGTGGAGGCGCAAACACTGGCCAATGTCTGGCTTGCGCTGGAGAACGACCTCGAGATTATCCCCGTTATCAACAAGATCGACCTTCCAAGCGCCGATGTTGACGAGGCCAAACGGCAGATCGAGGAGGTGATCGGTATCGACGCCTCGGAGGCGATTGCCATCTCAGCCAAGAGCGGGGAGGGGGTAGAGGATGTGCTGGAGGCGGTGGTCAAACGGCTACCGCCGCCGGCGGGGGATCTGGCCGCGCCGCTGTCGGCGTTGATCATCGACTCTTGGTTCGATGCCTATGTCGGCGCGGTCGCGCTGGTGCGCATCGTGGATGGTCGGCTGGCGAAAAAGGACCGTTTTCGCCTCTTCTCCAACGGCGCCTGCTACGAGGCGCAGGAGGTTGGCCGCTTCTGCCCGGCCGCGCGCGCCTGCGATGCGCTGGAAGCCGGGGATGTCGGCTATCTGATCGGTGGCGTGAAGCAACTCTCCGATCTGAGGGTGGGGGATACCGTCACGCTGGAGAAACGGCCTGCGGCGACACCCCTTCCCGGTTTCCGCGAGCCGAAACCGATGGTGTTCTCCGGCCTTTACCCGGTCGATTCCGCCGACTACAGCGAGTTGCGCGACGCTTTGGATAAACTGCATCTCAACGACTCCTCCTTCGTGTTTGAGCCGGAAAACTCATCGGCGTTGGGGCTGGGGTTTCGCTGCGGCTATCTTGGCATGCTCCACATGGAGATCGTGCAGGAGCGGCTGGAGCGGGAGTTTGACCTCGACCTCATCACCACGGCGCCGAGCGTGGTGTACCGGCTGACGATGACAGACGGTTCCGTTCGCGAGATCTCCAACCCCAGCGAGTTCCCCGAACCGATCCGCATCAAGCGTGTGGAAGAGCCGACGGTAACCGCCAACATCTTCGTGCCGGAGGCCTATGTCGGGGTGATGATGAAGCTGTGTCAGGAGCGGCGGGGGATCCAGCAGACCATGAAGTTTATCGGTCAGGGGAGGGTAATGATCACCTACAACCTGCCGCTGGCGGAGATGGTGATCGATTTTCACGACAAGATGAAATCGGCCACCCGCGGCTACGCCTCGATGGATTACGAATTGGCCGATTTTCGCGAAGAGAGCGTGGTGAAAATGGATGTGCTGGTGCACGGCGAGCCGGTGGACGCGCTGTCGCTCATCATTCACCGCTCGGTGGCGGAGTCGCGCGGGCGCGAACTGGTGAAGAAACTGCGCCAGCTCATTCCTAGGCAGCAGTTCGATGTGCCGGTGCAGGCGGCGATCGGCGGCAAGATCCTGGCGCGCGAAACGATCAAGGCGGTACGCAAGAATGTGACAGCCAAATGTTACGGTGGCGATATAACGCGTAAGCGTAAGCTATTGGAAAAACAGAAGCGCGGCAAAAGGCGTATGAAGGCGATCGGCAGTGTTGAAGTGCCGCAGGAGGCCTTCCTCGCCGTGCTGAAATTGGGAGAAGATTGATGGTGGCAAACACGGACAAACCGGCATGGCGCGAGTGGTTGGAGAGCCTGATCGTGATCGCGTTGATCGCGGTTGTGGTGCGCAGCTTCATCGTGGCGCCGTTCAAGATTCCCTCCTCGAGCATGGTGCCAACCCTCGAGGTGGGGGATTATCTGTTTGTGCTGCGCTACAGCTACGGCCTTCGGGTGCCGTTTACCGATATCCAGTGGCGGGCGAGGCCGCCCAAGCGAGGGGATGTGGCGGTGTTTGACTATCCGAACGACCGCAGCAAGGATTACATCAAGCGGATTGTCGGCCTGCCCGGAGACAAGATCGTGTACCAAGACAATAAGCTCTACATCAACGGCAAGCGCATGCCATTGACCGATGTTGGGGAACACCCCTATTTTCTCGGCGATGGCTCCGTCGATATCGCCGAAGAGTATATCGAGCAGTTGGGGGCGGTGCGCCATTCGGTGCTGCGTAAGGGCTTTTCGATCAAGGATGGCGAGTGGACGGTTCCTGATGGCATGTATTTCGCGATGGGGGACAACCGCAACAACTCCATGGACTCCCGCTTCTGGGGATTTGTTCCGCAGAGCTACCTTGTCGGCAAGGCGCTGATCATCTGGTGGTCTTGGGATAGTCATAGACATGCTCCCCGCTGGGGGAGGATCGGGCAGTTGATCGAGTAGAGGAGGTGTGATCATGCAGGAACGGGGATTTTCCGTGGTAGGGCTGTTGGCTGTGTTGGCCGTCGTGGCGGCGATCGTGGATATCGGCTACCAAGTGATTCCGATTTACAACACCGAGAGTTCGGTGCAATCGGTGTTCGACTCGATGGTCGAGCATCAAGCCAGCCTCTCCGAATCGGAGGTGAAAGGGAAGCTCAGGGAGGCGCTGGAGGTGGAGTACATCAACCCGGATACCGACCTTCCCCCCGAGTTTTTCGACAATCTGGTCATCGTCGCGCAGGATGGAAAACTGGATCTGAGTACTTTTTACCACGAAGAGGCGTGGCTGTTGGGCATGCCGGAGGCCTACAACGACCCCGATCTGGATGAGAAGGATATGCAGCTCAGCGCGTGGGAGCAGTTGCAGGTGAAGGCGCGGCTCGATTTTGACTTCGATATCTCCGCGCATACCCCTTGAAGCAGGCGGATAGCGCGACGAAAGAACTGTCGGCCTTGACCGAGCGCGTCGGGCACCCGTTTCGTGATCCGAGCCTGCTGGAGCGCGCGCTAACCCATCGCTCCTTTCAGCGTGAACACAATGAGCGGTTGGAGTTTCTTGGCGATGCCGTGTTGGAACTGGTGATCTCCGCAGCCATTTTTCAACGCTATCCGCAGTGCGCGGAAGGGGAGCTGACGCGGATGCGCGCCCGCCTAGTTGAGCGCGCGGGGCTGCTTGCAACGGCAGATACCTGGCGGCTGGCGCCGTTGATGCGCGTCAGCAAGGGGGAGCGCACCGCCGGTGGCAGGCCGCGCGCCGAGTCGGTTGTCGCCAACGGGGTGGAGGCGGTCATCGGCGCCGTGTTTGTCGATGGCGGTTACCCAGCCGCCGAAAAGGTTGTGCTGACGGCGTGGGCGACGCGGCTGGAACACGCCTTGGAACAGCCGGTGATCGACGCCAAAACCGCGCTACAGGAGTGGACACAACAGCGTGGGATGGGGCTTCCGGCCTATCGCTGCGAAGACCGCGGGGTAGGGCGCAGCCCCCGTTTTGTCGCGATCTGCCACATCGGTGATGCGATGCGGGGGGAGGGGACAGGCGACCGCAAAAAAGAGGCGGAGCAGCAGGCGGCGGAAGCGGCACTTGCAGCATTACAGCAGCAAAATGACTGAACAGATTGATTATTCGTCGTTTAGATGCGGGTCAATCGCATTGCTTGGCAAGCCCAATGTGGGCAAGTCCACGCTGCTAAACCGGATTATCGGCTCACGAATCGCGATCGTTACCCCCAAACCACAGACCACCCGTCACCGCATTTTGGGGATCTACACCGACCGCGAGCGGCAGATGGTCTTCATCGACACCCCCGGCATTCACCGATCCAACAAGCGGATGAACCGCAATATGGTCAAGGTGGCGATGGCGGCGGCCGAAGAGGCGGATGTGCTGCTCTTGATGCACGATGTCACCAAGCCGGTGGATCGGGAGATGGAGCAGTTGATGACGCTGCTTGCCGAGCGCCACC
>WFMN01000080.1 GCA_015489095.1 Mariprofundaceae bacterium
GAGCAGGCAACGGCCAAGGTGTTGACCAATGTGCTGATGCACTTCGGCATCGACCATGTCGCCGATGGCAAGCTGCTGTTCGTGAACGGAACCTACGACTTTCTCACCGGCGATATGCCGGAGCTGCTGCCGCCCGATCAGGTGGTGCTGGAGGTGCTGGAGGATATCGAGCCGGACGCGAAGGTGATCGCCGCGCTTCAGCGCTGGAAGGAGAAGGGGTTCACCATCGCGTTGGATGATTTCGTGTACGCCCCGCACCTGCAGCCATTGATCGATCTGGCCGACCTGATCAAGGTCGATATCACCGTGCTGCCCCATTCGCTGGCTGATGAGCGCGCGCGGTTGCAGAGCTTCTCCGGTCGCCTGCTGGCGGAGAAGATCGAAACCGTCGAGGAGCATACCGAGGCGATGGCGCTCGGTTTCGACCTGTTCCAAGGCTACTACTACGCCAAGCCGGCGACGCTGAGCAACAAGGGGATGGACGCCAATCGGGCGCAGGCGCTGCAGGTGATGCGGCAGGCGATGCAGGCGGAGAGCGCGGAGGAGCTGGAAGAGGTGGTGTCGCGCGATGTGGCGATCGCTTACAAGCTGCTGAAATATATCAACTCTCCCGCGTTCGGCATGCGTGTGGAAATCAAGTCGATCCGCCACGCCCTGACCATGCTGGGGCTGAAGAATGTGCGCACTTGGGCGTCGATCGTTTCACTGTCGGCGGCATCGGCCGGTAAGCCGGACGAGCTGATCAAGCAGAGCATGGTGCGCGGCCGCTTTCTCGAGCTGCTGGCGGAGGCCTCCGGCAAGGCGGAGAACAAAAACGATAACTTCATTCTCGGTATGTTTTCGCTGCTGGAGGCGATGCTGGATATGCCGATGGCGGAGGCGATCGCCGATTTGAGCCTGCCGGAGGTGGTGCGTCAGGGGTTGTTGCAGCGCGATAGCCGCCTGGGGCGGTTGCTGCAGTTGGTGGAGGCGATGGAGACGGGGGATTGGGAGCGTATCGAGGTGCTGATCGAACCGGTGGAACAGCTCAATGTTCCCTCCCTCTACATGCAGGCGATTTTCTGGGCGGATGAGCTGGAGTTAGAGTGAGCGTTCGCTACGCGGGGAGGATGGGAATCACCCCCGCCCGCTGTTCGGCGGGCGCCGGTTTGTGCCACGCCTGACCGTAGAGCACCTCGAACGAGGCGGCGATGCGCCGCTCGCTGTTTTTGGGGTAGCGCGCCTCAAGCTGGCGTAGCAGTTTGCGTCCGCCAAGACCGCCGCCGCGAAAGCGGATGGCGCTGGCGGAGGCTCCCATGCCTTTCAGTTCGCGCACCAGCGCGGTGGTGTCGGCGTAGGTGAGCACCAAGCGGTCGCAGTCGGTGACCGGTAGCTGCACCGCCTGCTGGCTGAGCAGGTCGCCCAGCGACATCACATCGGGGAAGGGGAGCACCCGTCCGGCATGTTCGGGGGCGATGGCGGCAAGGGTCTGGCGCAGTTCGCACAGGGTGTTGCGGCCGAAGGTGGAGAAGAGCAGCAGGCCATCGGGGGCGAGAACCCTGCGCATCTCACGCAGCATGGCGGCGGGGTCGGGCAGCCACTGCATGGTGAGGTTCGACGCAACCAGATCACAGCTCGCATCTTGAATCGGCAGCCGGCGGGCGTCGCCGCACAGCACCATGCGCCGCGGTTGCCACGGCAGCCGGCGTCTGCCGATTTGCCGGCGGCAAGCCGCGGCCATCGCCGGCGCGATGTCGAGCGCCAGCAGATCGGCCTTGGGGAAACGGGCGCGCAAGCAGGCGGCGAGAAACCCGGTACCGCAGCCGATATCGATGATCCGCTTCGGGCTGATCTTGGTGAAAGCGAGGTGGCCATCAAGCCGCCGGGCGACCTCCCGTTGCAGCGCGGCGTAGTGCGCATAATCGGCGGCGGCGCTGTTGAACGCACGGGCGACCATCGGCTGGTTGATATGGCTCTCCATGGAGCAAGTGTACCACTGCCGTCACACTTGACAACAAGCGGCGAAAACATACCGTGCGCGCTCTTTTTAAGTCAGGAGTACCCATGAGTTTTACATATAAACCCAGCAGAATTCGTCGCGCCCGCAACCACGGTTTTCGTGCCCGCATGGCAACGCGGAGCGGTCGCGCCATCCTCAATCGTCGCCGCGCCAAGGGGCGCAAGCGGCTAAGCGCCTAAGGGTTCGTATCCCCGGTTCGCAATCGTTTCCTCCGGCTTACCGTCTGCGCACCAAAAGCGATTTTGATGGCATGCGACGGGGGAAACGGATGAGCAGGTTCGGGTTGCGTGTGGTCTATCGCCGCAACGACCTCTCTCACGGCCGCTTGGGCTTGGCGGTGTCGCGCAAGTATGGCAACGCGGTAGCGCGCAATCGGCTCAAGCGCTGCCTGCGCGCCGCCTTTCGGCAACACCCGCTGCGTCGGGTGGGGGTGGATATCTTGATCATGCCGCAGGCGCCCGCGTCCGAGTTGGCGCAGGTTGCGTTTCAGCGCGCGCAGGCGCTGCTGGATCACCTGCAGCGGCAGCGGTTGCAGCCATGATGGCGCGTCTGTTGTCGGCGCTGATCGCCCTCTACCGCTACGGCGTTTCGCCGCTGTTGACGCCGCGCTGCCGCTTTTACCCCACCTGCTCCTGCTATGCCGAAGAGGCGCTGCGCAGCCACGGTGCCGTGCGCGGTTCGTGGTTGGCGCTGCGCCGGATCGCCCGCTGCCATCCATGGTCGGGCAAAAGCGGGGTGGATCTGGTTCCGCCGCGCCGGCCGACCGACGGCGCGGCGCTATCCCGTTAACTAAAGGAGAATCCTAGTGGAACAGCGTAATATGCTGCTGGCTTTTGCCCTTTCGATGTTGGTGCTGGTGGGGTGGCAGACCCTGTTTCCCCCGCAGTCGTCCCAGCAGCAGCCACCGGCAGAGGCGGCCAAGCAGGCGAAGGCTCCAGCGCCCAAGGTGCAGCCGCCCGCTGCCAAGGAGGGGGCGACCGCATCGGCGG
This sequence comes from Mariprofundaceae bacterium, assembly GCA_015489095.1. GTDB lineage: Bacteria > Pseudomonadota > Zetaproteobacteria > Mariprofundales > J009 > S009-29. The sequence continues at coordinate 2,989 of WFMN01000080.1, forward strand.
CCAAGGGTGCTGGCGCGGCGGCGGTGGCCAGTGCGCCGTCGAAGGAGCTGATGGACGAAGCCCAAGATCGCGCGGTGATCGCCCGCGTCAGCAACGATGTGCTGGAGCTGAGCGTCAACGCCAAGGGAAGCCTGATCGCGGCCAAGCTTAAGAAGTACCGCAACGCGGCCAAGGATGGCGGCGGGCTGGTTGAAGTGCTCCATCTGGATCATCAGAACGCGCAGTATCTCAACAGCGGTATCATGGGCGAGAACAGTCCGGTGCGCTTTCGCGTGGTCAAGGCATCGCCTAGCCGCGTCACCTTGGAGGCGGAGCTTGCCGGCGGCCGGGTCTGGCAGCGCACCCTCACCCTCAAGCCCGGCAATTACGCGTTGTCGGTGGACGATCGCATCAAGCGGGGGGCGGGTAGCAAGCTCTACCTGCAGGCGGTGGAGCGCAATCCCAACAAGAAGCTGAACACCTTCTACGAGCATGCAGGCCCGATCGGTCTGCTGGGTGGCAAGCTCGAAGAGCCGGACTACGATGATCTCGACGAGAAGGGGGCGGTGCAGCGCTCTGCCACCGGCGGTTGGACGGGGATCATGAGCCGCTACTTTCTGACCGCGATCTACGGCGATCAGAAGGATGACTACCACTATTTCTACAAGGGGGATGGCCGCGCCTATCAGGCGGGGGTGATCCTCGACGGCAAGCGCGATGGCAACGATGCGCTGTTTCACACCACCGTTTTTATCGGTCCTAAGTCGATCAAACTGCTGAAAACCTACGGCGTGGGCTTGGAGCGTAGCGTTGATTTCGGGCTGTTTGCCTTCATCGCCAAGCCGATGCACAGCTTCATGATGTGGCTCTACGGGTGGGTGCACAACTTCGGTATCTGCATCATTCTGCTGGTGGTGCTGATCAAGGCGCTCTTCTACCTGCCGTCGAAGAAGTCCTACGCTTCCATGGCGGCGATGCGCAAGATCCAGCCGGAGATGAAGAAGATGCAGGAGCGCTACGCGGATGACCGCCAGAAGCTGGGCGAAGAGATGATGAAGCTCTACAAGAAGCACAAGGTCAACCCGCTGAGCGGCTGCCTGCCGATCGTCATTCAGATTCCGGTCTTCTTCGCCCTCTACAAGGTGCTGCTGATGTCGATCGAGATGCGGCAGGCGCCCTTTTTCGGTTGGATTCAGGATCTGTCGGTGAACGACCCGTGGTTCATTCTGCCGGTGTTGATGGGCGCGTCGATGTTCGTGCAGATGAAGCTTAATCCGCAGCCGCCCGATCCGATGCAGGCCAAGGTGATGCAGTTTCTGCCGATTGTCTTCACGGTGATGTTCCTCTTTTTCCCCGCCGGGCTGGTGCTCTACTGGCTGGTCAACAATGTGCTCTCCATCGCCCAGCAGCGGCTGGTGATGAAGCAGGTGGGCGTTCGCTGACCACGGACGACGCGGCCACCATCGCCGCGGTTGCCACGCCGCATGGCCGTGGTGGCATTGGCATCGTCCGTATCTCCGGCCCACGGGCGGTAGCGATCGCCGAGCGGCTCAGCGGGAAATCGCCGCTCCTCCCCCGCGTTGCCACCCTCGCCGACTGGCGTGATGGCGACGGCCATTCCATCGATCGCGGGATTCAGCTCTACTTCCCTGCCCCCTGCTCCTACACCGGCGAGGATGTGGTTGAGCTGCAGGGGCACGGCAACCCGCTGCTGCTCGACGCGCTGGTGATGCGGATTGTGGCGCTGGGCGGCCGTCCCGCGGCCGCGGGCGAGTTTACCCGCCGCGCGGTGGCCAACGGCAAGATGGATCTGTCGCAGGCCGAGGCGGTGGCCGCCACCATCGACGCCGCCACCATGCGGGCGGCACGGCAGGCGCAGCGCCAGCTCGATGGTCATTTCGGCCGCTTTATCAACGACTGCATGCAGCAGCTGACCGAGCTCTTGGCCACGGTCGAGGCCTGTCTCGATTTCGCCGAGGAGGAACTGCCGCCGCTGACGATGGCGCAGCTCAAGGAGCGTGCGCAGGCGCTCCATGCCACCCTCAGCCGCAGCCTGGCGAGCGCGCCGTTTGGCGAGCGGCTCTTCTCCGGCGTGGATATCGCCATCGTCGGCGCGCCCAATGTGGGCAAATCGACCCTGCTCAACGCGCTGGCGGGGCGCGAGCGCGCCATCGTCAGCGATATCGCCGGCACCACCCGCGATCTGCTGGAGGTGGAGATGGCGCTGAACGGCATCCCCGCGCGCCTGTTGGACACCGCGGGGCTCCATGCCAGCGGTGACGCCATCGAGCAGGAGGGGATGCGGCGGGCGGCGCGGGCGGCGCGGGAGGCCGATGTGGTGGTCTGGGTGGCCGACGCCACGCGAGCGGAGAGCTGGCAGCCGGAGGTGGATGTCGATCTGCGGCTGATGAACAAGATGGACGCGGCACAAGGGGCGGCGCTGCCCGAAGGGTGGCTGCCGATCTGCGCCCGTTCGGGCGAAGGGCTGGACGCGGTGGTGGCCGCCATCACCGCCCGCATCGATGATCCCGCCTTTGCCGGCGAGGAGGATGGATTGATCACCCACGCCCGTCACCGCGAGGCGGTCAGTCGCGCGCTGGCGGGGCTGACGCGCGGCATCGATCTGCTGGCGGGCGAGGAGACGCTCGATCTGGCGGCGATGGAGTGGCGCAGTAGCTGGAACGCGTTGGGGGAGATCCTCGGCATCGGCGATGTCGAGCATATCCTCGACCACCTTTTTGCCTCGTTCTGCATCGGGAAGTAGCGCAGGTTGCAGGCGGGGGCACCGCCGGCTAAAATTGCGGCTCCTTGGGGAGGGTGACCGCGGGCGTCGTATAATGGTTATTACTCAAGCTTCCCAAGCTTGAAATGCGGGTTCGATTCCCGCCGCCCGCTCCAATTCTCGCTTCCGCCTCCCTCCGCCAGTCGCTTTCCTTTCCATGACCACGCTAGGAGCCCCGATTATGCCCGCATACCGTTCCCGTACCTCGACCCACGGCCGCAACATGGCCGGCGCCCGCGCGCTGTGGCGCGCTACCGGCACCAAGGATGGCGATTTCGACAAGCCGATCATCGCCATCGCCAACTCCTTCACCCAGTTCGTCCCCGGCCATGTCCACCTGAAGGATCTCGGTCAGATGGTGGCGCGCGAGATCGAGGCCGCCGGCGGCGTGGCCAAGGAGTTCCACACCATCGCCATCGACGACGGCATCGCCATGGGCCACGGCGGCATGCTCTACTCGCTGCCCAGCCGTGAAATCATCGCCGATTCGGTCGAATACATGGCCAACGCCCACTGCGCCGACGCGCTGATCTGCATCTCCAACTGCGACAAGATCACGCCGGGGATGATGATGGCGGCGATGCGGCTCAACATCCCGGCCATCTTTGTCTCCGGCGGGCCGATGGAGGCGGGCAAGGCGACCATCGACGGCGCGGAGAAGAAGCTCGATCTGATCGACGCCATGATCGTCGCCGGCAACGACAAGGTGAGCGACGCGGCGGTGGCCGAGTATGAGCGCGCCGCCTGCCCCACCTGCGGCTCCTGCTCTGGCATGTTCACCGCCAACTCGATGAACTGCCTGGCCGAGGCGCTGGGGCTGGCGCTGCCGGGCAACGGATCACTGCTCGCCACCCACGCCGATCGCAAGGCGCTCTTTCTGCGCGCGGCGCGGCAGATCGTGGCCAACACCAAGGCGTGGTACGAGCGGGAGGACGCCTCGGTGCTGCCGCGTGCCATCGGCAGCAAACAGGCGTTTGAAAACGCGATGATGCTCGATATCGCCATGGGCGGCTCGACCAACACCGTGCTTCACCTACTGGCGATCGCGCAGGAGGCGGGGGTCGATTTCACCATGGCCGATATCGACCGGCTGTCGCGGCGGGTGCCCAACCTGTGCAAGGTGGCGCCCTCGACCCAGAAGTACCATCTGGAGGATGTCCACCGCGCGGGCGGCGTCTATGCCATCTTGGGCGAGTTGCACCGCTCGGGGCTGCTTCATGGCGATACCACGACGGTGGCGGGAACGCTGGCCGACGGCTTGGCCAAGTGGGATGTCGCCGGCGGCGACGAGGAGGCGATGCGCTTCTACCGCGCCGCACCCGGCAATCGACCCAATCTGGAGGCCTTTTCGCAGGATGCGCGCTACGCGGCGCTCGATCTCGATCGCGAGGCAGGCTGCATCCGCGACCGCGACCACGCCTATTCGCAGGATGGCGGGCTGGCGGTGCTCTACGGCAACATCGCAGAGCGCGGCTGCATCGTCAAAACCGCCGGGGTTGATGCCTCGATCCTCACCTTTTCCGGCCGCGCTCGTGTCTTTGAAAGCCAAGAGGCGGCGGTGGACGCCATCCTCAACGACCAAATCGTGCCCGGCGATGTGGTGGTGATCCGCTATGAGGGGCCGCGCGGCGGGCCGGGGATGCAGGAGATGCTCTACCCCACTAGCTACCTGAAATCGAAGGGATTGGGCAAGGCGTGCGCCTTGATCACCGACGGCCGCTTCTCCGGCGGCACCTCGGGTCTCTCGATCGGCCATATCTCGCCGGAGGCGGCCGAGGGGGGCGCCATCGGTTTGGTTGAGGAGGGGGACACCATCGCCATCGACATCCCCAACCGCGCAATCCGGCTGGAGGTGGACGATGATACGCTCGCCGCCCGCAGGATGGCGATGGAGGCCAAGGGGGCGGCCGCCTGGCAGCCGGTATCGCGCGACCGCGTGGTCTCCAAATCGCTGCTCGCCTACGCCGCCATGACCACCAGCGCCGACCGCGGCGGCGTGCGCAGCCTCGACGGCTTCGCTGCAGAGAGGGCAGCCACGCAGTAAGCATGTTTTCCTCGTAGGCTGGGGGGCTGTGCTGGTGTTGGGAAGAAGCTGATCTCGGAAGGCTTGCTCCCGCCTGCTTCGGATGGATTGGTGAAGGATAATAATGCGGCGCCGTCAATGTTGCCGGAATGGCTGGGCAGGAGGGGGTCATGAGCAAAACGGTTTTCAATCAGGTCAACTATACGCTGCAATCCCTGGTGGATGGCATCAGCCACGGCACTATCGGCCTGCCAGACATCCAGCGCCCCTTTGTATGGAAGAACGCCAAGGTGCGCGATCTGTTCGATTCCATCTACCGGGGCTATCCGGTCGGATACTTTCTTTTCTGGAGCACGGGGGCTGAGAAGGGCGTCAAGCATATTGGCGCGGATACAAAGCAAAAGATACCAAGCCAACTGATTGTCGATGGGCAGCAGCGGCTGACCTCCCTATATGCCGTCGTGAAGGGAATCCCTGTTGTGCGCGAGAACTATGAAACCGAGCGCATCCAGATCGCGTTCAATCCACTGGAGCAAACATTTGAAGTGACGGATGCGGCCATCCTGCGGGACAAGTCCTTCCTGCCCGACATCTCGCTTCTCTGGCAGGAAAATGTCGATCTCTTCAGCCTAGTGAATTCATATCTGGACGGGTTGGCCGAATCACGGGAAGTGACCGAAGAAGATCGGCAACAGGTGCAGCGATCCGTGATGGATCTGCGCAACCTGCTGGCCTTTCCGTTCACCGTTCTCGAGCTTTCCGCGGATGTGGATGAGGAGCAGGTGAGCGAGGTATTTGTTCGCATCAACAGCAAGGGCAAGGCGCTTAATCAGGCGGATTTCATCCTTACCCTGATGTCCGTTTTCTGGGATGAGGGCAGGACCGATCTGGAGAACTTTTGCCGGGATGCAAAACAGCCTTCTTCGGGGGAACCTTCATCCTTCAATCACTATATCAAGCCCAAGCCGGATCAGTTGCTGAGGGTCAGCGTGGGTCTGGCCTTTAGAAGGGCGCGGTTGAAATACGTTTATTCAATCCTTCGGGGCAAGGATCTGGAGACCGAGCAATTCAGCGAGGAGCTTCGCGACATTCAGTTTGAACGACTCAAGGAAGCCCAGGCCAAGGTGCTCGATCTCACCTACTGGCATGATTTCCTGAAATGCCTTCTTTTTGCCGGATTCCGGAGCGGCAAGCTGATCAGCTCGGAAAACAACCTGCTTTTTGCCTACATCCTCTACCTGTTGGGTCGCACCGAATTCGGGCTTGAAGAACACAGGCTGCGCAGGGTGATCGCCGTGTGGTTTTTCATGAGCGCGATTACCGGCCGCTACACGGGATCGCCTGAATCGGCCATGGAATTCGACTTGCGTCGGTTCAACGACATCAGCAGCGCGGACGAATTTGAAGAAACCCTGTTGCAGGTCTGCCGGGCCACCATGACCAGAGACTACTGGGATATCACCTTGCCGAACGAATTGGCAACTGCGGCAGCCGTCAGTCCGTCGATGTTCGCCTATTTCGCGGCACTGAATGTGCTGGATGCGCGGGTGCTGTTTTCTCATCAGAAGGTTTCGGAGTTGATGGACCCGGCAACGCAGGGACATCGCGCATCTTTGGAGCGGCATCATCTCTTCCCGAAGGCCTATCTGAAGAGACTTGGCATAACGCAGACGCGGGATACGAACCAGATTGCCAATTTTGCCATGGTTGAATGGGGTGATAATGCGGAGATCGCCGACCTGCCTCCAGCTTCATACGTTCCCCAGCTGGCTGGCCACTTTGGCGTTCATGAACTGAAGCAGATGTTTCACTGGCATGCGCTACCTGATGGCTGGGAACATATGGAATATCAGGAATTTCTCCAGCAGCGGCGGGAGTTGATGGCTGGCGTGATCAGCGAGGCATACAAGGTGCTGCTTGGCGATCGGCCGCGCGTGGAGGAGGAAAAGGCGGAGCCTGTATCGCTGCTGGTTGAGAACGGGGAGTCCAAGACCATTGAATTCAAGTCCACACTGCGGAAGAACCTGCACACGGGGCAAAACGATCCGCGCATGGAGATGGGGGTTCTGAAAACCATCGCCGCATTTCTCAACAGCAGTGGCGGCAAGCTTGTAATCGGGGTGGCGGATGATGGAACTGCCATTGGCATCGGAGAGGATGGCTTTCCGAACGAGGACAAGTTTGCGCTCCATCTGGATAACCTGATTCGTTCCCGGCTCGGCTCCCATGTCATGCTTTATCTCCATCCAAGGTTTGAAGATTATGACGGGGCGCGGGTGATGGTGGTTGAATGTCAGCCAGCCAAGGGGCCTGCCTATGTGAAAGATGGAGCGGTCGAACGCTTCTTTGTACGCAGCGCCGCTTCATCCATTGAACTGACAGGCAGCCAGATGAACGAGTACATCAAGCAGCGGTTCTGATGTCTCCCGGCGCTTATAGCGAAGACGGCCTCGTCGAACAGCCAGCCATCCGGCTTATTCATGCGGAGAAGAGCTGATGAGTTATATGCTATTCTTGGATGAAAGCGGCCACGACTTGCGCCAATCGCCCTATGAGGTGTTGGCGGGAGTAGCCGTGGAGGATCGTGACCTGTGGAATCTGATTTGCCAGGTTCAGGATGCTGAAAAGGAAATCTTCGGCACCAGAGTTTCGGATGGCTTGCTGGAGCTTAAAGGCAAGAAGCTGCTCAAGGCCAAGACATTCAGACTGGCTCGACAGATGTCCAACTTCCCGGAAGATGAACGGAAGAGACTTGCTAGGGCGTGTCTCGAAGATGGGGCATCAGCAACACGAAAACAACTTACGGCCCTAGCCCAGGCCAAGTTGGCATTTGTATCCCGCCTGCTGACATTATGCAGCCATTATCGGGTAAAAGCCTTTGCCAGCATTGTGGATCGGGACGCGCCCCGACCTGTCGGTGATTTTCTCAGAAAAGACTATGCGTACCTGTTCGAACGCTATTTTTACTATCTGGATGACCGAGCGGGAGATCCGCTGGGGCTTGTCGTGTTCGATGAGTTGGAGCGATCCCAATGTCACATCCTGATTGACCAGATGAGCCGGTATTTCCGGGAAACGGTAACTGGTCAAAACAGAGCCTCGAAAGTGATCCCTGAGCCCTTTTTTGTGCATAGCCATTTGACTACGGCAATCCAGATTGCGGATGTGATTGCTTATCTTGTTGCTTGGGGCGTGAGGGTTGGAGGTATGCACAGGGCTGCTCGCCCTGAATTGTCTGATTTGGCTCAACAAGTGTGTGCTTTACGCTTCCGATATGAAACAACCGCCAATGGAAGGGATGATTTCCAAGTCTGGAGTTTTGCGGTGATTGACGATTTAAGACCGAGGAGTGAACGGGCGGATGATTTTGGGCAATAAAAAAGGCAATGCTGCGAACAGCAAAGCCTCCGCGGCCAATTGTAGGAGCCAGGATTCGAGATGCAATACTTTCCGGCAAGGATCAATCGTGAGTTCTGGCAGCTATAGCGAAGACGCTCTCGTCGAACAGCCTGCTATTCGGCTTCATAGGGATACGCAATGAATATTGACGACCTGTTGACCTCCCCTGAGGGCAAGATGCTGGAGTTCAAGCGTGATCTGTCATCACCCAAGCCGATACTGAAAACGCTGGTCGCCTTTGCCAATACGGCAGGCGGTACTTTGGTGATTGGCAAGGCTGACGATGGTTCGCTGATCGGTGTTGATGGGGGAGCTGCCGCGGAAGAGCGCCTGGCGAACCTGATAGCGGATAATATTGCGCCTGCCATATTGCCGGATATTGCATCGGTTTTGGTAGATGGGAAAACGCTTCTGGTTGTACGGGTGGCGCACTGGCCGGGACCGTTTTATCTGAAGGCGAAGGGGTCGGAGGCAGGCGTGTATGTCCGGCTTGGTTCGACGAACAGTCAGGCGGACGCAGCAATGCGCGCGGAGCTGGAGCGTTATCGCAGCCACCATGCGTTTGATCAGATGCCGTGCGTTGGTAGCAGTCGGGACGATCTCGATCAGTCACTGATCCAGCGATGGTTTGCCGGTGAAAAACGCACGCTGGATGAGGCGGCTATGGAGTCGTTGGGGGTGTTGGTTCGCCATGGCCGGGAGCGCATCCCCTCCAATGGCGGAATGTTGCTGTTTGCGACGGAAAAGGCGCGAAACCGTTTCTTCCCCGATAGCAATACCTCATGCGCGCTATTTCAGGGAACGAACAAAAGCCGGTTTCTGGATCGACAGGAGCTGGATGGCGGTCTGTTCGGTGCATTGGAGCAGGTGCCGAAGTTTATCGCGCGCAATACGCGGTTGGCGGCGAAGATAGAATCGATTCGGCGGCAGGACATCCCCGAATATCCGGTAGTGGCTGTGCGCGAAGTGCTGGTGAATGCGCTGGCGCATCGGGATTATGCTATTTCCGGCATGAAGATTCAGGTCGCTATCTTTGCCGATCGACTGGAAATTCAAAGCCCAGGCATGTTCCCTTTTGGCATGACGATTGACAGTTTCAAGGCGGGCGTGAGTCAGGTGCGCAACCCTGTGATTGCGCAGATTTTTCATCGTTTGGAAATCATGGAGCAATGGGGTAGCGGCTGGCAGCGCATCAGCGAGGCTTGTCTTGCAGGCGGATACCCTGAACCGGAATGGCAGGAATTGGGGATGTGTACGCGGGTGATTTTTCGACCACACCCGGAGGTGCGGGCTGATGATGGGGTAAATGTCCCTGTAAATGTCCCTGTAAATGTCCCTGTAAATGTCCCTGTAAATGCCGAAACGCTTAATGAGCGTCAGCAATGGTTTATCAATCAGATCAATGCAGGAAGAAAAGTGAAAGCGGCAGATATTGAAATGCAGTGGAATGTAGTTGAGAAAACTGCGAAAAGGGATATCGCAGCGTTGCGGAAGCTGAAATTGATTGAATTCGTTGGCGCACCGAAAACTGGCTACTACCGCATTGTGCCGCAGGAAGAAAAATAAATTGTCGCCCGGAACCTATAGCGAGGACGGTCTCGTCGAACAGCCGGCCATCCGGCTCTTTGCGGAGCTGGGCTGGGAGACCGTCAATGCGACCGGCGAGGTTGTCGGGCGATGGCACGCTGGGGTGCGATGCGAAAGGCGATGTCATTCTTGCCGGGCGGCTGTGGCCGGCCTTGCAGCGACTCAATCCCAGCTTTCCCGAGGAGGCGATCAATGCAGCCATCGAGGAAGTCAGCCGCGACCGCTTGGCGATGACGCTGGAGGCGGCCAACCGGGAGCTTTGCGCGCATTGCGGCTCGGTGTTCGATCACCTCTACCAGAGCTACCAAGGGGACGGTCAAAGCGTGTTCGGCATGCGTGCGAGCGGATGACGGAGAATCGAAACCGTCGATCCATTCGTTTACAGGGCTATGTATTCCCGGGCAGGGGCGTATTTTATCACTATTTGTACCCACAACAGGAAATGGCGGTTCGGCGAAATTGTGGATGGGAACATGCGTTTGAATGCGGTCGGGGGTGTGGTGGCCGATGAATGGATCAAAACCGCACAGATTCGCCATGACATTGCATTGGATGAATGGGTGGTGATGCCGAATCATTTTCATGGGATATTGGTGATTACCGGTAGGGGCACGGCGCGCCGTGCCCGTACAATACGCCGTGCCCGTACAATGCGCCGTGCCTCCACGGTGGAACAATTCGGCCATCCGGTTTCCGGTTCGATTCCAACGATTGTGCGGTCATTCAAATCGGCCGTCACCAAACGCGCCAACGAATTGTGTCGAACACCCGGCGGGAAATTGTGGCAACGCAATTATTGGGAACATATCATCCGTAACGAATTGGAATTGAACCGTATCCGGGAATATATCCGCAATAATCCGGCACGATGGGAATCGGATCGGTTGTACGGCTGCGGTGATCTGTTGGGGCATGGTGCGCTGTAGGGGCACGGCGCGCCGTGCCCCTACAGCGCACCATGCCCCAAC
>WFMN01000081.1 GCA_015489095.1 Mariprofundaceae bacterium
AGCTCTTCGGGGATCCCCTCTTCGTTGAGGGCGACGATGATCTCCCGCTGCACCCGGAACACCTCCCGCTGCAGCAGCGATTGGGTCGCCCGGTTGGTGTGCAGCTTGACCCCTAGGATGTAACGGTCGCCCTGATCGCGCAGGCCGCGGATGGTTCCCTCGGCGATCACCTTGGCCATGCCGATCTGGAAGCGGAACTCCAGCACATCGTCACGGTGGATCTTCATGCGATCGTCTTTCGGCGCAACCAGGCCGATGCCGGTGGCGGAAAAGTCGATCAGCGTCCCTTTCGGGAAGCGGTAGATGCCGCGGAGGATATCGACATGCACCAGATCCTGAATCTCCACATCAATCCCCTCCCGCTTGTCCATATAGACCGGGATGGGCGGGAGCAGGTTGAACACGGCGATGCCGGGGCTGTGATCAACGAGATAGAGCGGAAAGCCGACCGTGCCCCGCTCGTTGGCGGCGAGGGTGGCGGAGCGGGCGTTGGGATCGGCGGCCATCACCCTGCCCAGCTCGTTGTTCAGCTCGACCGAGATCCGGTCGTGCTCGGTGTCGAGGTGCAGTAGCTGGCAACTGGCGTTGATCACCACCCCACGGAAGGTGTTGAACAGGCGTAGCGGCGAATGGTGCTGCAGCCACGCGATATAATCGGCGTTGTCGGGATTGTTGGCAACGGGCGGACGCGACGATGATTCCGCCTTCTCCTCCCCGTGTTCCGTTGTGGTATCCCGTTCCGATTCGCTGCCAGCGGCGGACTCCACCGCCTCCTCAAGGCTAAGGCTGGCGCGCATCGCCTCGCTCTGACGGATTAAGGCGTCCTGAAGGCGGTAGAAACGGGAGGCGAGGTCGCGCCAGCTACCGGGATCGTTGAGGTCGGCCAACAGGTTGAAGAGGATCGGTTGGCACTGCAGCAGGGTCATCATCAGTCTGGGCGGGGCGACTCGGGCGGCGGAGAGGTCGGCCAGCGCAGCCTCGCAAGCGGGGATGTCCACCCCTTGGAGCAGCCCCTGCAGCAGCGCCTCCTGCGCTTCGGGCTGTTTGCTGCCGATGATCTTGCGGGCGCGGTTGCGCATCGCCTCCAGCGCACGCGTCGATTTGGGGTTCTTCACAGCCGCTGTTCCTGTCGCCGCAGGTAGTCGCGGCTGCGTTGTCGCGCCTGTTGGCGCCGCCAGTGGTCGATGCGGGCGTGGTCACCAGAGAGCAGGATGTCGGGCACCCGTTGCGATTCAAACACCGCAGGGCGCGTGTAGTGAGGCCAGTCGATCAGCGTCTCGCTCGCGCCCTCTTCCGATCGCGTGAACGACTCCTGCCGGGCGGAATCGCGGTTGCCCAGCGCGCCCGGCAGCAGGCGGATGATGCCGTCCAGCAGCGCGAGCGCCGCGGGTTCCCCGCCGGAGAGCACGAACGGCCCCAACGACACCTTCTCGTCCACGAAGGGATCGACGCGGGCGTCAATCCCTTCGTAGCGGCCGCACAGCAGCGTCACCCCCGGACGGGCGGCGAGCGCCTCGAGTCGGGGTTGGTCGATCGGGTTGCCGTCTGGCGCAAGCATCATGACATAGGTATCGGCATGGTTGCGGCGGGCTTGACGAATCGCCGCCACCACCGGCTCCGGTTTCATTACCATGCCGGGGCCGCCGCCGTAGGGGGTATCGTCCACCTTGTGGTGCTTGTCGGTGCAGAAATCGCGGATGTTGATGCAATCGACCCGGCAGATGCCGCTACGAATCGCCCGCTGCGGGATGGAGTAGGCGAGCGGGGAGTCGAAAAAGCGGGGGAAGATGGTCAGGATCTGGGCGAGAAACATGCGTCCATGCCATCGGGAAGATCGACGGTGATGGATTGCGCCTCCAGCGCGACCTCGCTGATGATCGATTCGGTAAACGGAATCATCCACTCGCCCCCCTTGCTATGGTCGTCCACCACGAGGATGTCGGCTGAGCCGTACTCCTCTAGGCGGCAGACCGTGCCCACTTCGATGCCGCTGGTGGTGGTGACGCGGCAACCGACCAGCCGATGCCACGGATAGCTCCCCTCTTCGTCAGCGATGGCATCCAATGGGATGAAAATGCGTAGGTTGGCTAGGCTATCGGCATCGTTGCGGTTTTCCACCCCGCGCAGTTGCGCCAGCAGTTTGCGGCCGTGAAGCCAGCACCGTTCCACCCGGTGAGGGGTGGCGCGGTCGGATGTTGCGCCCAGCCACCACTGCCCGTAGCCGCCGATCGCCTCAATGGGACGGGTCTCCGAGTGGATGCGTAGCGCGCCACGCAGCCCGTGGCTGCCGAGGATCTGTCCGATCTCGACCGGTTGCGATAGGGATCGGGCTTCGCGCATCACCCTTGTGGCGAAGGGGCGGGTTGGTCTGGGTTGTGCTTTAGGCCGCTGCCTGTGCCGAGCGGATGATGCCGGCGACACGGTCGGAGACTTGCGCCCCCTTCTCGGTCCACGCGTGGACGCGCTCTAGGTCGATATGGATCTGCTCCGGTTGCGAGCAGGGGTTGTAGTACCCCAGCTTCTCAATCGCGGCGCCGTCGCGGCGGTTGCGGCTGTCGGTCACGATAATGGAGTAGAAAGGGCGTTTCTTGCGGCCGCCCCGCTGCAAACGAATCACTGTTGCCATGTCTGTGTCAATACCTCCGAAATTTGGCCTCGCTAGGTGGCTACCCCAGCGAAAAGAGGCGCGCACTGTAGCGTTGCGCGGGCAAAAGTCACCCTGTTGCGGGCGATGCGCTTCGTTATCTATTCCAAGGGAGCGATTGACGCGGGCGCCGCTATTTTCATAATGGCGCCTCCTTCGCGGGCGGCGTGATCATGTGGTGGTGTGGTGATTTATCAATGATTTCATATTATTGTCTGTTTTCGGCGCGGGTCTGACCCCGCTTGGATCACTATACTTTTCAGGTCGGACGACGGCGTGGCGCGCGTGAGCGCTGCTGGGAGGCGGCGCTGCCGGCGGCGCTGTTGTCGGATGGTGGGCGCGGGGTAATCAGCCCGCTGCCGCCGCTGCGTGAGGACGCCCGTTGGCAGGGGGCGTTGCGCCGGATTCGCGGCGGGTGGCAGTTGCAGGGGGGGTGTCGCTTCTGGCTGCGGCGCGAGTGTTCGCGCTGTCTGCAACCCTTCTGGTGGTCGTTGTCGCTGGTGGTGGAGCGGGAGTTTCTCACCGCGGATCTGGAGGAGGGCGAGGATCCGCTGATCTCGGCTACGGGCGAGGTCGATCTGATCGATCTGCTGCGTGAAGAGGTGTGGTTGTCGTGGCGGCAGTTCGTGGTGTGCAGCGATGGTTGTCCGGGGATGGCGGTGCGGGCAGCGCCGCCCGAGTCGGAGCGCCCGGACGCGCACCCGTTCGCGGCGTTGGCGCAGTTACAGTTGAACGGAAAAGATTGAGTAATTAGGAGTAGATACCAATGGCAGTACCAAAAAGAAAAACCAGTAAATCGAAGCGCAATATGCGTCGGTCGCACGATAAGGTGACCGTTTCCGGCATGTCGCGCTGCCCGGAGTGCGACGCGATGATGCGTCCGCACCACGCCTGCCCCGAGTGCGGTCAGTACCGTGGGCGCGAAGTGGTGGAGCCCTCCGACATCTAGCCGGTGACGGTTCGCATCCTCGTTGATGGCCACGGGGGCGATGAGGCCCCCGATGTGGTGATCGATGCGTTAACAAGGGTTTGCGCCGATTGCGGGGGCGCGGTGGAGCTTGGGATTGTCGGCCAGCGGCAGGTGTTGCAGCCGCTGCTCGCGCAGGCAAAGCTGACCGATCGCGTGGCGCTCATTCACGCCGACGATGTGATCGGCATGTGCGACTCCCCGGCCAAGGTGATGCGCGGCAAGCGCAACTCATCGATGCATGTCGGTGCCCGTCAAATCAAGGATGGCCACTGGGACGCCTGGGTGAGCGCCGGCAATACCGGCGCGCTGATGGCGGTCTCCAAGCTGGTGTTGCGCACCCTGCCGGGGGTCGATCGACCGGCGATCGCCTCGCTGATTCCGTCGATGGAGTCGGCCTCCCTGTTTCTCGATATCGGCGCCAATGTCGATTGCAGCCCCCACCATCTGTTGCAGTTCGCCCAGATGGGAAGCTGCTACATGCAGGTGGCGGAGGGGATCGCCTCGCCCCGTGTTGGGCTGCTCAATATCGGCAGCGAAGAGATCAAGGGCACCGAGGTGGTGAAAGAGGCGGGGGCGCTGCTGGCGGAGGCCGAGGGCATCCGCTACATCGGCAATGTGGAGGCGACCCAGATTTTTCAGGGAGTGGCCGATGTGGTGGTGTGCGACGGCTTTGTCGGTAATGTGGCGCTCAAAAGCATGGAGGGCACCGCCAAGTTGATTTTGAACCACCTGAAACATGAGCTGAAATCGGCGCCGGTGGCGCGCATCGGGGCGATGCTGGCGGGCAAGGCATTGCGCCGTACCAAGGATGCCTTAAGCCCCGGCGAGCACAACGGCGCCCCGCTGCTGGGATTGAACGGCGTGGTGGTGAAGAGCCACGGCTCGGCGGACGGCCACGCGCTCGCTTGCGCCATCGCGGTGGCGCGCCGCGAGGTGGAGGCGGGGCTGCTCGGTCGGATTCGCGGCGCGATCGAAGCGACATGACGG
>WFMN01000082.1 GCA_015489095.1 Mariprofundaceae bacterium
TTGCGCAGCTCAATCAGGTCGCGGCTCACCGGGTAGCGCCAGTAGTAGTCCGCGCACTCCTCCTCCACCATGCGCAGCCGGCGTCGGGCGCGGCGTAGCCGTTCGTTGCTGCGTACCAGCCCGACATAGTTGGACATGACCGCCCGCACCTCATCCCAGTTTTGCTTGATCTGGATCCGCTCCCGCTCCGGCTCGATGCCGGAGTCATCCCACGGCGGCACCGCGGCGATGGGGGGGGTGTTGCGTGACCGGATGGTGTCGGCGCACAGTTGCGCCATCACTTGGCACTCGAGCAGGGAGTTGCTGGCGAGGCGGTTGGCGCCATGCACCCCGGTGCAGGCGGCCTCGCCGATGACGAACAGGTTGGCGACGCGGGTTTCGCCGGCAAGGGTGCTCTGCACGCCGCCGCAGAGGTAGTGGGCGGCGGGCACCACCGGCACCGGTTCGGATTTCATGTCGATGCCGAGCGACTGCAAGCGGTCGCGAATATTGGGGAAGTGGCGGTCGATGGTGGCCTCGCCCAGTGGGCGGGCGTCGAGGAACATGCAGTCCACCCCCTGCTTTTTCATCTCGTGATCGATGGCGCGGGCGACGATATCGCGCGGTGCCAGCTCCATCCGTTCGCGGTCGTAGTCCTGCATGAAACGGCGGCCATCGCCATCGACCAGCAGCGCCCCCTCTCCCCGCAACGCCTCGGAGAGCAGCATGGTGGGGGCGGATGGGTGGTAGAGGCAGGTGGGGTGAAACTGCATCATCTCCATGTTGGCGACCGGACAGCCCGCTCGCCACGCCATGGCAATCCCATCGCCGGTGGAGGCGTGGGGGTTGGTGGTGAACATGTAGGCCTTGCCCGCGCCGCCGGTCGCCAGAATGGTGAAGGCGGCCGCCAGCGCGATGACCTGTTCGCGGTCGGAGAGCAGGTAGAGGCCGGTGGCGCGTGTGGCGGTTCCGTCGGGCTGGGTGATGACATCGATCGCGGTGTGGTGGGAGAGATAGCGGATCGCGGGATGGTTCAGCACCTGTTGCCGCAGACACTCGCTGACGGCTCGGCCGGTGGCATCCTGCACATGGGCGATCCGCGGCCGACCGTGGCCGCCCTCCCGCGTCAGATGGAGGGCGCCGTTGACCCGGTCGAAGGGGATTCCCATGGCGACCAGTTGTTGGATGGCGCTCCCGCTGTGCGCCACCATCTGCTCCACCACCTCCCGTTTACAGAGCCCCGCCCCAGCGCGCAGGGTGTCCGCGACATGATCGACGATGCGGTCGCCGATATCCGAGACGCCGGCGATGCCCCCTTGGGCGCGGTAGGTGCTGGAGTCGGCAAAGTCGCCCTTATTGATCAGCGCGACCTGGTACCCATGCTGCGCCAGTTGCAGCGCGACCCACATGCCGGAGAGGCCGCATCCAACCACGGCGGCATCGAACTTGCGCTGCATCGGGTCGGCTGTGCCCGTGCTAGAAACGGGCCATCACCCCGAGGTAGGGGCCGGCGAAGCGGATGTCGGCATAGGCGCTGGAGGTGTTGGTTTTCAGTCGGATGTAGTGAACGCCGGCGTATCCGCCGACCAGCGGCAGCAGCGAGAACTCCACCTGGCTATCCACATCGAGATAGCTCCCCCTTTTGCCGATGGAGGCGTAGCCGATGCGTCCGACCAGCCCGACAAAATCGGCCAGCGCCACCCGTCCCCGCAGCCCGATGGTGGGGATGGGGATGGATGCGCTTTTGCCGACGGAACCAACCGCGCCACTGGAGATCGACGACTTGACGCGGTTGAGCTTGAGCGTGATCTCGGCGCCCAGTTGCAGCCGGCTGGGAAGGTCGTCCATGTTGATGAAATAGTAGGTGTAGCCGAGATCGAACATGGTATCCTTGAACGAGGAGTCAACACGGGTACCGGCGGCATAGGTTTTGCCGCCGAAGGTGATCGCCGAGCTCAACACCTTGGAGCCGCTTACCGAGATGGGCAGGATGTTGAGCGAGATACGGTGATCCCCGAACTGCAGCGCCCCCTCCAGCGTGAGGCCGGAGTTGTTCTGCATGGCGAGGCCGGAATCGACCTGCAGGTGGGTGCTGGCCGCCGAATTGTCGGAGGCGAAGCTGCCGCTGGGGTTGAGGTTGGCGTAGCCCACCTTGAGCGAGATGGTTTCATCGGCCCAAGCCGCGGTTGCGCCGAGCAGCAGCGTGGTGGAAAGGAGGAGTTGTTTGATCATGGGATGTCTCCTTGGAGATGGTGTTGGAGCGGGAATGTTACGCGGAACGGACGCGTACGGCCACCACCGCTCCAGCGAAGCCGACGATGACGCCGGCCGCCAGCAGCGGCAGGATCAGATGGGCGAACGAGGGAGGGGTGAGCCCCAGCGCGCGCAGCGCGGCCAGCAGCGGCAGTTGCAGCACGAGGGCGAGCGCCCCGGCGCCGGCGCCAATCACCCCACCTTCGAGCAGGAAGGGGAGCTGCACAAACCACTCATCCGCCCCCAGAAGTCGCATCAGCGATAGCTCATCTTCGCGCGCCAGCAGCGACAGGCGCAGGGTGTTGGTGACGATCAGCGCCATGCCGATCATCAGTACCACACCACACCCCAGCAGGATGTTGCTCGCCAGCGTCAGGCGGTCGCGGGCGTGCAGCAGCGCGAACTCCTCATCGTTGACCGAGGCGTGAAAACGCGCCGCGATATCATGCAGATCCTCCTGAAGAAAATCGCCGTTGCCCGATAGCGTCACCCGGATGGTGTCGGGCAGGATGTCGCCGGCAACCGGGGTGCCGCCCAGCCACCTCTTCAGCCAAGCATCGGTTTCGGCGCGGCTGACGCGATCGACCCGTTTGACCTGTTCGATCTGTTTCAGGGCGGCGATGAGCGCCTGTTGCTGTTGCGGTTGGCCGGGGGGGAGGTAGAAGTGGATCTCCGGTTGCAGCGTGCCCGCCCACTGCAACACCGATTGCAGCCCGACCCACAGCGCGCTCGTCGCCCACATGGCGATGGCGACCACCAGCAGCGCCAGCCACTGTGGTTGGCCGAAGGGGGGGAGCGACCATCCGCCGGGCAGCCGAACGGGGGTGGGCGCGTCGGGAAAGTCCGATCTCATGATGACACGCCGTCAGCCGCGGTCTTCCACCACCGCGCCGGCATGGAGGGTGATGACACGGGAGGGGAACGCCTCCAGTAGTTGCAGGTCGTGGGTGGCCATGATGACGGTGCTTCCCTTACGCTGGAGTTCCACAAGGTAGCGTGTCACCTGCAACGCGGTGTCATAATCGAGATTTCCCGTGGGTTCATCGGCCAAGATCAGTTTGGGTTGTCTGGCCATGGCGCGGGCGATGGCGACCCGCTGCTGTTCGCCTCCGGAGAGGGTGTCCGGGTAGCTCCAGATGGCGTCGGAGAGGCCGACAAACGCCAGTGCCGCCTCCACGCGGCCGACCATGCGCGCCTTGGGATGGCGCTGTACCTGTAGCGGCAGCGCGATGTTTTCGAACACGGTGCGCCGAAAGAGCAGCCGATGATCCTGAAAGATGACCCCGCACTGGCGGCGCAGCGCGCGCACCGCGCGCGATTTGGCCGTTCTAAGGTCAACGCCCGCAACGGTCAGGTGACCCGATGCCGCCGGCAGCGCGCCATAGAGCAGCGAGAGCAGGGTCGATTTTCCGGCGCCGCTCTCGCCTACCACAAAGACAAATTCGCCGCGATGGATGCGGAGGGTGACACCGCCCAACGCAATGCGACCACTGGGATAGCGGGTCAAAACCTGCTGCATGTCGATGAGTGGTGTCGGATCCATGGCGCAAAAGGTAGTGCAAAACAGCGGGATGCGCCAAGGGTTGTTCGGGATGGATGGGGTGGGTTGACAGGGAAGGGTTCGAAAAAATGGCGTGGGGACGATTTGTGGCTAGGATGCCCGCCAATGGCTACTCCAACCAGAAAAGCGATTGAGAAACCGACCGAGGATCAGTTGATTCAGGCGGTGAAGTCGATGCCGGCGTTTCCCGAGAGCGTGAACAAGATTATTGAGCTCGCCTCGGATATCAACTGCTCCGCCAAGCAGTTGGTGCGGGTGATCGAGCGCGACCCGGTGATCACCATGAAGGTGTTGCAGATGGTCAACTCCTCCTTCTACTGCCTGCCCCGCAAGCTGACATCGGCGCACCACGCGGTGGCCTACCTCGGGTTGAACACGGTGAAGAATCTCGCCGTCGGTATCGCGGCGGTCGGCATCCTCTCCACCGAAGGGGTGGGCGGGCTCAACACCAACGCGTTTCTGCATCATTCGCTGGCAACGGCGGTGATTGCGCGTCGTTTGGGGATGAAGATCAAGGACAAGCACCAGTATGACCTAACCGAGTTTTTCGTTGCCGGCTTGGTGCATGACTTCGGTAAGCTGGTGTTCATGCGTAACTACGCCGACGGCTTTAATCGCGCGATCGAGGCGGCGCGCAAGCGCCGTCGGGCGTTGCACGAGGCGGAACGGGCGTTGATGGGGATTGACCATGCACAGGTGGGAGGGATTCTGGGCGGCGAGTGGCACCTGCCGGAGCACCTGACCGTCTGTATGCGCGAACACCATCTCGATGCGCACGAGGGTGGGGTGTTGCTCGATTGCGTGATCGTGGCCAACCACCTGAGCAAGGTGCGGAAGATCGGTAGCAGCGGCAACTACTTTGTGCCGGAAGATCTACCTGATCGGGTGATCCACACCTTCGGCAACCGAACGATGGAGATGATCGACCGCTGGGTGGGGGATATCAGCACGGAGTATGAAGATGCCAAGGCGCTGGCGGCGTGAGCGAACCCACGAAGTGGCGACGGAGGTGACCCGATGAAGGTGAAGTTCTGGGGAGTACGGGGGTCGATCGCCACCCCCGGCCCATCGACGGTGCGCTACGGCGGCAATACCACCTGCCTAGAGGTGCGCACCGACGACGGGCAGGTGATCATCGTTGATGCCGGAACGGGGCTGCATCCGCTTTCGCTGAGCCTGTTGGCGGAGCTGCCGGTGGAGGCGCATGTGCTGATCACCCATACCCATTGGGATCATATCCAGGGGCTTCCCTTCTTTATTCCGCAGTTTATTCCCGGCAACAGCCTCAATATCTACGGCGCGTTTGATCCGGTAACGCAGAAAAATATCGGCGAGACACTGTCGGTGCAGTTGCAATACAGCTACTTTCCGGTGCGCGAGGTGGAGCTGAAAACCAAGCCCAACTTCACCACCATCAATCAGCGCGAGTCGTTTGCGATTGCCGATGCCACCATCACGCCGGTGATGATGAACCATCCGGTGATCAACCTCGGCTACAAGATCGCCTGCAATGGGAAAACCCTCTTTTTCACCGGCGACCACGAGCCCCCCTACAATATCTACGACCGTGATGATGAGAGCTACGAGCTCTACCAGTCGGTGCTGGATGAACGGAACCAGTTTATCTACGAGGTGATGCGCGGGGTGGATGTGCTGGTGGCCGACTCCTCCTACACGCCGGAGGAGTACCGAAGCGGCAAGGAGGGGTGGGGGCACGGCACCTTCGATTCCAGCATCGGCATGGCGCGCGATCTCGGCGTGGATCAACTCTTTTTTACCCACCACGAGCCGACGCGGAGTGACGACGCGCTGGAGGCCGCCTACCGTGAAGCGCTGGATCGCTGCGAATGCAACAACGACGAGCGCGCGCGGTTTCAACTGGCGCGTGAAGGGGTGGAGATCGAATGGTAAACAGGAGGATAACGATGAAAGCGATACGATGGGGCATAGCCCTACTATTGATGCTGCCGGTGGTTGCCACCGCCGCAGACAAGGATCAGCAGGCGATCATGCATACCCTGCGGCACAACATTCAGGGGCTGCGCATCGACGCGGTGCGACCGGCGCCGATCGCGGGGCTCTATGAGATCGTCTCCGGGCGCAACATCTACTACTCCGACCTTGAAGGGCACCATCTTATTGCCGGTGGGCACATCTTCGATACCAGCAACCGCCGCGATTTGACCGCCGCCCGCCTGCAGGAGTTGAACCGGATCGACTGGAAGATTCTCCCCTTGGATAAGGCTATCGTGTCGGGCGATCCGAAAGGGTTGCCGCTGGCAGTGTTTACCGATCCTGACTGCCCCTTCTGCCGCCGGCTGGAGAAAGAGTTGCAGCATGTGAAGGGGGTGAAGGTCTACTCCTTCCTCTTCCCGCTGACACAGTTGCACAAGCATGCCGAGGAGCACGCCAAGGCGATCTGGTGCGCCAAGGATCGCCATCAGGCGATGATGGACATCATGCTGAACAACAAGCCGGTGGCCAAGGGCAGCTGCGCCACCCCGATCGCCGAGATCCATGCGTTGGGGGTGAAGCTCGGCATCTCCGGCACGCCGACCATGATCGCCGGTGACGGCCGCCTCTTTCCCGGCCTGAAAAAGGCGGATGATCTCAAGGCATGGCTGGAAGCCAAGTGACCGCACCGCGTAGCGATCGCGCCGCCGATGCCATGCGCGCGCTGCGCATTGAAACGGGGTTCAACCCCTACGCCGAGGGGTCGGTGTTGATCGCCTTCGGCAACACCCATGTAATCTGCACCGCCTCGGTTGAAGCGCGGCAGCCCCCCTTTCTACGCCAGAGCGATCAGGGGTGGGTGACGGCCGAATACGGCATGCTGCCGCGGGCGACCCACAGCCGGAACCGGCGCGAGGCATCGCGTGGCAAGCAGAGCGGGCGCACGATGGAGATCCAGCGGCTGATCGGCCGCTCGCTGCGGGCGGTAACGGATTTGGATCGGCTTGGTCCGCGCACCATCACCCTCGACTGCGATGTGATCCAGGCCGACGGTGGTACCCGCACGGCGGCGATTACCGGTAGTTGGGTGGCGCTGCGTCTGGCGGTCAACGGGCTGCTTGCGAGCGGCGCCATCGCCGAGGATGCGATCATCGGCCAGGTGGCGGCGGTCAGTTGCGGGATCGTCGATGGGGTGGCGCTGCTCGATCTGGCTTACGACGAGGATTCGCGGGCGGAGATGGATGCCAACTTCGTGATGACCGCCGATGGTCGGGTGGTGGAGTTGCAGGCGACCGCCGAAGATGAGGCGCTGCCTTGGTCGCGGATTGAGGCGCTGAAGGGGCTGGCCGACAAGGGAGTGGCGGAGCTGACCGCCTTGCAGCTGGAGTCGCTCGGCGCTTGAGTGGCTTCAGGCTGGTTGTGGCCAGCAACAATCCGAAAAAACGGCGGGAGATCGCGGCGGTGCTCGGGCGCTGCGGCGTGGTTGTGGTGCCGGCGACGGAAACGGTCGCGGTTGCGGTGGAGGAGGATGGCGACACCTTTGCCGCCAACGCCGCCAAAAAAGCGCGGGCGTTTGCCGCCGCCAACCATCTTCCGGCGATCGCCGACGACTCCGGGCTCTGCGTCGATGCCTTGGGCGGCGCGCCCGGCGTCTTCTCCAGCCGCTACGCCGGCGTTGAGGGGGATGACGTCGCCAACAACGCCAAGCTGTTGCGGGCGCTCTCCGGCGAGACGAACCGGCGCGCATCCTTTGTCTGCCACATCCACCTCGCCTTTCCCGACGGCCGCCCTCCGTTGCTGGCAGAGGGGAGGGTAGAGGGGGAGATTCTCCGTCAGCCGGAAGGGGGGCAGGGGTTTGGGTACGACCCGCTCTTCTTCTCTCCCGAACTGGGCATGGCGTTTGCCAACGCGACCGCGGCACAGAAGGCGTCGGTCTCCCACCGTGGTCGGGCGTTGCGGCGGTTGGCCGAGCAGTTGCGGGCGCTGGAGCTGGGGTGACTGCCGAAGCTGGCTGTCGGCGCTGTCCGCGCCTGGCTGCCTTCTTGGATCGGGTACGGGCGGATTACCCTGACTATTTTGCCGCTCCCGTACCTGCCTTTGGCGACCCTGATCCGCGTCTGCTGATCGTCGGGTTGGCACCGGGGATGCACGGCGCCAACCGCAGTGGGCGCCCCTTTACCGGCGACTATGCCGGCATCCTGCTCTACAAGGCGCTGTTTGCCTTGGGGGTGAGCAGCGCGCCGCGGTCGGAGTCCGCGGATGACGGGCTGCGGCTATATGGCGTGCGGATTACCAACGCCGTCAAATGCCTGCCACCGCAAAACAAGCCGACCACCGACGAGATCAAGCGTTGCAACCCTTTTCTCGTTGAAGAGTTGGCGCGGCTCGCGCCTAGCTGCAACCTGCTTGCGCTGGGGCTCATCGCCCATCAGGCGGTGCTGCGCGGCTACGGCCTGCCGCTCTCCCGCTACCGCTTCGCCCATGGCGCTGTTCACCGATTGCCCGATGGGCGGCGGCTGTTCGATAGCTACCACTGCTCCCGCTACAACACCCAGACCAAGCGGCTGACGGAATCGTCGTTCATGGCGGTGCTTGGCGCCGCGCTGGAGGGTAGGGAATGCGGCTAATGGTGGTGACCGATGGCCTGTTGCAACCGCAGGCGCAGTGGCAACTGCACCCCGCGCTGCACCCTTGGCGGCGTTCGCTGTTGCGCCGCCGGCGGCGGTGGTTTGCGGCGGGAGCGCACAACGCGCTCTCGGTTGTGGCTTCGATGATGGGGCAGCCCGCGGCACGGTTACTGGTCGATGATGCGCAGCCGGGGAGGCAGTACTGGGTGGCGACACCGTGGCACGGGCAGGCTGTCCGGGATCGGGTGCGGATTTTGCCATTCTCCGCGCTCGATTGGCGGCGGCAGGATGCCCGCCATCTGCAGGAGGTGGTGCAGCCGCTGCTGGATGATTTGGCGATGGAGCTTGTGGTGCAACCGAGTGGGGCGATGGTGGTGCGCTGCAAAACGCCGTTACGCGCCGCGCCTTCGCCGTATCCCGTGTTGGAACGGGATGGATTGGGCAATCGCCATCCCGAAGGGGAGGATGGCGGCACGCTGATGCGGCTGTTGGCCGAGATCCAGATGGCGCTTCATCAGCGGGCGCCATCCGCCGCGCGCAATGGCCGGCCTCCGGTTCACGGGATCTGGTTGTGGGGTGGCTGGTTGGCGGAGGAAGAGCAGGGCGCGCTGCCACTACCCGCGATCGCCTGTCGCGACCCGTGGTTACAGCCGCTGTGCGATGGCCGTGATCCGCGGTGGGTGGTTGGAAACGCCGAGGAGGTTGCGCGGATGCTTGCCGCGGACGGGAGGCTTCCGGCAATAACGGTGGTGCTGTTGGGGGCGCGGCGCGCGCTGCTGTTGCGGGGGCGGCGCTGGTTCGCGCTGGGTTCTCAGACCATTGCTGACGGGGAGGTTGCCGGTGGAGAAGAGGCGCTATGGCAGCAGCTTTGCGGCCGTTAGTGGTTCGCCTTGATGATCTCGACGATCGTCGTTGGGAGGCATTGTGCGACGGTTGCGGGCGCTGCTGTCTGTGCAAGTTCGAGGATGAGGAGCGTGGGGAGATGCTCTATACCGATCTTGCCTGCCCGCTGTTGGATGTGGAGAGCTGCCGCTGTAGTAGTGAAGCGTATCCAATCGGTGAGACAGCGGATCGGCAAAAATAAGGTATGCTGCCGTTCGTTGTTTTTTCAGTCGTACCGCTGCCTGAAACCTGCTGGTCAATATCTTCTCAAAAAACACTATTTTTGAGAAGGAAGGTTTAAATCTTCTCAGAACTTACGCGACGTATAAACCTGTTTATGCGACAAATAAGAAGGATTGGCGACAAATAAGATAGCAATGTGTCGCATAAATTGTTTTTGCGACATATAATGCGGCCATGCCCAAGAAGGTTCCAGAACAAGAACTCGATGCGATTGCCGCGATTGTAGCGGCTAACCCGAAAGGGGTGCAGGCGGGCGCTATCCGAGCCGGTCTGTATTTCGATATAACCGCAAAAACACTCCAGCGACGTCTGAAGCTGCTGGCGGAACAGGGCAGGATCACGGTCAAAGGATCCGGGAAAGGAACCGTATACTTTCCAGTGGTAACACCACAGCCGGATAAGAAAAAGCCAACTGCAGAGACTTACATTCCCATATCTCCAGAGGCGGAAGCGATTCGGAAGGCCATTCGCAAGCCTGTCCAGAGCCGGAAGCCGGTTGGCTATAATCGCGAATTCCTCGATAGCTATCGACCCAACGATACCTTCTACCTTTCATCGGAGATTCGGGATCGCCTTTGTAAAGCAGGACGCGCGCAGGGCGATGGCCGACCGGCAGGCACCTATGCGCGGCAGATATTCAATCGCCTGCTGATCGATCTGTCCTGGAACTCCAGCCGCCTAGAGGG
>WFMN01000083.1 GCA_015489095.1 Mariprofundaceae bacterium
CGGCAAGCTGGTGATCAGCAGGCTGGCCGGCACCATCCAGGTGACCGACCGCCACCCCAATGTGGAGAAGGTGGCGGAGTTTCTCAACCAGTTGCGCCAGTCGCTGCAGCGGCAGGTGGAGCTGGAGATGAAGATCGTTGAGGTGACGCTCCACGACAACAACGCGCTGGGGATCGACTGGAACCGGATCAACATGGGGGGGCTGGCGGTTCAGTTCAACCTAACGACCAGCAACAGTGGGATTGTGTTGAACCCCACACTTCAGGCTGGTGTCACTTACAACACCAAGCAGAACAAGGGCGATATCAGCTCAGTCATCAAGGCGCTGTCCGAGCAGGGGGATGTCCATATCGTGTCGCAACCGCGGATTCGCACGATGAATAACCAACCGGCATTGGTAAGAGTCGGAACAGATCAACCTTTTTTCACACCGAAAGTGACCACGGTGGCGGGAACTACGACCGGGAATAATAACCAGGAAGTGAGCATTGATGTGACGACGGCACATGATGGTTTTGAACTCCGCATTACGCCGCAAATCTCAGCAACAGGGTGGGTAGTTATGGATGTGCAACCCAGTGTTACTCGTGTCACCCCCGTTACCTATAAATACAAGCAAGGAACAGTGCAAGCAGAGGCAACTGCGCCAAGTGCCGATGTGCGTACCACCAATTCGATTGTGCGGGTGCGTGACGGCCAGACGGCGGTGATCGGCGGGCTGATTCAGACCACCAAGAGCGATACCGACCGCAAGGTTCCGCTGCTGGGTGACCTACCGCTGTTGGGTACCTTCTTCAAGGGCAACTACAAGCAGGATCGCCGCACCGAACTGGTCATTTTCCTCACTCCACACCTGATCGACGCAACGGGCGCTATCCGTTAAGGGATCCGCCATGCGAAGCAGGCTGTGGGCATGGTTGGGGATGATATCGATCATCGTTGCCGCCGCCCCCGTGCCGGCCTTTTCCGCCGCGCCCGATCGCTGGATCGAGGCGGGATGGCAGGTGCTGGCGCAACAGGGGCTGGACGCGGCAGTGGCGCGCTGGCAACAGGGGGTGGATCAATTGGATCCAAAACGGGTTTTGCTTTCTCCCGTCGGGGTTTTTACTTCGCCGGCTGCTGCGCTGCATGGTGTGCGTCGCCTAGGTGTCGAGCTGCGCGGAATCGTGTTGCGCGCCCGCTATCGGGGAGCCGCGCGCTATTTTGTCCTCTCCGCCCCGCCACCGGCCGAGCTGGAGCGGTACCGCACCCATTTCGAACAGCTGCTGTATGACGGCAAGCACCATATCTATGGCTGGAGCGCGGCGCGCTTTCAACGCGGAGGATCGTTGGCGCTGTTGCCGGCGGCGCCACCGCGCGGGAAGGTTGCCCCCTCCGGCGACGGGGTGAGGCACGCCGTTGTGCGGTCACAGCCGCTGCCGCCGCGGCCGACACCGGAGCAGATTGCGCAAAAACTGCTGGAGATGGCGAAGGCGGCGCAGGCGCAAGGGAATCGCAAGCAGGCGATCGCGCTGCTGACGGAACTGCTCAAACGCACCCCAGAGCACGCCCGCGCGCGGCTGATGGCAGGGCGGCTGATGGTGGAAAACGGACAGTACGACGCGGCGTGGCAGGTGATGCGCCCATTGTTGAAGGCGGAATCGCTGGACTGGAAGCCGTGGTTCTGGAGCGGCACGGCGGAGTTGATGGTGGGCAAATTGAACGAGGCCGCCCGCCAGTTTGACGAGGCGCTCGCCCGCGACGGCCGGGTGCCCGAGGTGTGGGTGCACCGGGCGCTGGTGGCGCAACAGCGCGGCCGCTACAAGGTGGCCTACCAACTGCTGCGGGAGGCGGAAAAACTGGCGCCGAGATCGGTGCAGGTGCTGCTGAACATCGGCCTGACCCTCGACGCGCTCGGCAGACGCGATGCCGCCATCGACTACTACCGCCGTTATCTGGTGCAGACGGCCGGGGTGAGCAGCCAGTGGCAGGCGCGCAAGGTGGTAATTAAACGGATCGCGGAGATGGAGCGCTGATGACACGGATGCTACGCATGGCGGTGGCGGCCGCGACGCTGCTGCTCGTCGCTCCCGCGGCGTGGTCGGCCGAGCCGCCGCGGGGCGGGTTGGCGAGCGCCCCGGAGCAGAGCGCGGTGGTGCGCTCCTCCCACTCGCGCAGGCTGCGGGCGACGCCGGAGCAGGAGGCGCAACTGCTGATGGGGATGGCACGCGATGCGCGCGCCAAAGGCAACATCAAGCAGGCGATCGGCCTGCTGGTGGCGCTGCTTAGGCGCACGCCGGATCACGCCCGCGCGCGGTTGATGGCGGGCAAGCTGATGATTCGCGATGGTCAGTATGATGCGGCGTGGCAGGTGATGCGGCCGCTGCTGAAGGCGGATGCGCTCGACTGGAAGCCGTGGTTCTGGAGCGGGACGGCCGAACTGCTGGCCGGAAGGCTGGACGACGCCGCCAACCACTTCGACGAGGCGCTGGCGCGCGATGGCCGGGTGGCGGCGGTGTGGGTGCAGCGGGCGCTGGTGGCGCAGGAGCGCGGGCGCTTTGCCGTAGCCTACCAACTGCTGAAGGTGGCGGAGGCGATGGCGCCGACATCGGCACCGGTGCTCCTGAACCTCGGCCTGACGCTCGATGCGATGGGGCAGCCAAAGGCGGCCAGCGGCTACTACCAGCGCTACTTGGTCAAGACCGCCGGCGCGGCAAGGCAGTGGCAGGCGCGCAAGGTGGTGATCGAGCGGTTGGCGGCGCTGAACCGGTAAACGATGGTGATGCGTTGGTTATTGACCCTGTTTGGGAGGGAGAGAAAGCCGCATGCGCGGCAAGCATCCGCCTCCGGCAAGGAGAAGGGTGCGGACTCCGCATTCGATCTCGATTTCTCACAGGGCAAGGGGACGCTGGCGGCGCTTTTGCCATCGGTGGAGGCCGATGGCGCGCGGCTGGAGGCCTTTGCCGGCAGGATGTCGGAGGTGCCGACCCTGCCGGCGCTGTGGCAGGAATTGCAGGCGGCCTTTACCCGCGGGGAGTCGGCCAAGGCGATCTGCAAGCTGATACGCGAAGACCCACCGCTGGTGGGCAAGCTGCTGGCGCAGGCCAATGCCCTCGGCGGCAAGCGGGAGATCGTGGATGCCTCGCAGGCGATTGTGCGGCTCGGTTTTCCCGCCGTGCGCTCGATTGCGATGCACCATTTTCTGTCGGCGCTGCGACGGTCGGGCTCGTCGCCCTACCCCTCCTCGAAGCTATGGCGCCACGCGATGTCCACTTCGGCGTTGGCCACGCTGGTTGCCAAACAGATCCGCGGATGCGATCCGTCCGTCGCCGGCACCTTGGGGCTGCTGCACGATATCGGGCGCATCGGCATCAACGCCACGGAGAAGGGTGGCCTCGGTGGCGCCGCCGACCCCGAACGGGGCTACCTTGCGTTTGAGCACGCCCGCTTCGGATTCGACCATCTGCAGGCGGGGGTGCTGCTGGCACGCCACTGGCAGTTGCCGCAAGCGATTCAGGATGGCATCGGCTACCACCACCACCCGGCGCACAGCGCACCCGACAAGGTGCCCGCTGCGGTGCGCAGGGAGGTGTGCGCGGTCTATCTGGCGGATCTGCTGTCGATCTATTTCGACAACGGGGGCGGGCACGATTTTATCGTCCCGCCCCACTCCGGTTGGATGGCGCTCTTTTCCGGTTCGTTCGATGCGTTCGCCGCCAGCAGGGTGGTGAGCAAGGAGTTGTGGCGGGTCTCCTGCATCGCGCTGTAGGCTAGCTTTACCACAGAGGGCACAGAGGAAAGGTAGCGTGTCGAAAAATAACGAAGGACAGGTTCGGGGAAAGGATTCCCCTCCTACAAGCTGTAGGAGCGGTTTCCAACCGCGAATGACCAATCAATCGAGGGTTTGGAATGGCTGATTATCAATATATCTACACCATGCAGGGCGTTGGCAAAGTGGTGGCGGGAAAACGGGAGATTCTCAAAGATATCTACCTCTCGTTCCTGCCCGGCGCCAAGATCGGCGTGCTGGGGCTGAACGGCGCCGGCAAATCGACCCTGCTACGCATCATGGCGGGGGAGGATCGTGAATTCATCGGCGAGGCGCGACCGGCGGCGGGGATCCGCGTCGGCTACCTGCCGCAGGAGCCGCAACTGGATCCAACCAAGGATGTGCGCGGCAATGTCGAGTGCGGAGTGGCGGAGACCAAGGCGTTGCTCGACCGCTTCAACGCCATCAGCGCCGCCTTTGCCGAGCCGGATGCCGACTTTGACAAGCTGATGGAGGAGCAGGGCAAGTTGCAGGACAAGATCGACGCCGCGGGGGCGTGGGATCTTGACCGCAAGCTGGAGATCGCCGCCGACGCCCTGCGCCTGCCCGATTGGGAGGCCGATGTGAGCAAGCTCTCCGGTGGCGAACGCCGGCGGGTGGCACTCTGCCGGCTGCTGCTCTCCGAGCCCGACATGCTGCTGCTGGACGAGCCCACCAACCATCTCGACGCCGAGTCGGTGGCGTGGCTGGAGCGCTTCCTGCACGACTACAAGGGCACCGTGGTGGCGGTCACCCATGATCGCTACTTCCTTGATAATGTTGCCGGATGGATCCTTGAGCTCGATCGTGGGCGGGGGATTCCCTTCGAGGGCAACTACTCTGCCTGGCTGGAGCAGAAGGAGCAGCGCCTAGCGACGGAAGAGAAGCAGGAGAGCGCGCGCCGGAAGGCGATGCAGCACGAGCTGGAGTGGGTACGCAGCGGCGCCAAGGGGCGGCACGCCAAATCCAAGGCGCGGCTCAAGGCGTTTGACGAACTGGCCAGCCGCGAGGTGCAGGAGCGTAACGCCACCAAGCAGATCTTCATCCCCGCCGGAGCGCGGCTGGGCGATACGGTGCTGGTTGCCGAGGGGGTGAAGAAAGGGTTTGGCGACCGGATACTGGTGGAGGATATGAACTTCAACCTGCCGCGTGGCGGGATTGTCGGGGTGATCGGCGCCAACGGCGCGGGCAAGACCACCCTGTTTCGCATGATGACCGGCGCGGAGCAGCCCGATGCCGGGGTGTTGCGGGTGGGCGAAACGGTGCAGTTCGCCTATGTCGATCAATCCCGGGACGCGCTGGATGGCGAGAAGACGGTGTGGGAGGAGATCTCCGGCGGTTCCGACACCATCATGCTGGGCAGGGTGGAGGTCTCCAGCCGCGCCTACTGCGGCCGCTTCAATTTCAAGGGGGCGGATCAGCAGAAGAAGGTGAAGCTGCTCTCCGGCGGGGAGCGCAACCGGGTACATCTCGCCAAGATGCTGCAATCCGGCGGCAATGTGCTGCTGCTCGACGAGCCGACCAACGATCTGGATGTGGAGACCCTACGCGCGCTGGAGGAGGCGCTGCTCGATTTTGCCGGCTGCGCCGTGGTGATTTCGCATGACCGCTGGTTTCTCGACCGCATCGCCACCCATATCCTCGCCTTCGAGGGCGATGGCCATGTCGAGTGGTTTGAGGGCAACTTCGCCGATTACGAAGCCGACAAGCGCCGCCGACTGGGCGAGGCGGCGACGGAACCGCACCGCATCAAGTACCGTAAATTGATGTGACGGCGGCGGAACACTCCCCGCAACGCTGGTTGCAGGAGCATGGCGACGCGCTCTACGGCTATGCGATGCGGCAGATAGGAGACCGCGAGATGGCGGTGGATCTGGTGCAGGAGACGCTGCTGGCCGGATGGCGGAATCGGCAAAGCTTCGATGGCCGCGCCAAGGAGCGCACTTGGCTGACGGGGATACTGCGGCACAAAATCATCGACAAAATCCGCAGCCTAGTGCGGGAGCGGGAGTTGGTGCAGCAAGCGGAAAACGACCCCACCGACCCGTGGTTCGCCCCCAACGGCGCGTGGCTAGAGGCGCCGTCGGCGTGGCGGTTTGAGCCCGCTGCCGAGCTGGAGCGCAGGCGGATGGCCGATCAGATCGAGGCCTGCATCGCCAAGCTGCCGCTGCGTCATCGGTTGGTGTTTCAGGCGCGCGAGGTGGCGGGCGAAGAGACCGCCGAGATCTGTAAGCGGTTGGAGCTTAGCCCGACCAACTTCCATGTCGTCATGCACCGGGCACGGCTGGCACTACGCCGCTGCCTCGAACAACACGGATTCGGGGAGAGAAAATGAACCATTATTGCCGGCAGGCCAGCCGCCTAGTTTCCGACCGCTTGGATCGGGATTTAACCCTGCGCGAGCGGCTCCACCTGTGGCTTCATCTGGCGATGTGCGGCCTCTGCCGCGGCAACGCCCGCGCGCTGAAACAGATGCACCGCCTGCTGCGCGAGCGCGCGGCACAGATGGACGACGACGCCCGGCTGGATGCCGAGC
Organism: Mariprofundaceae bacterium; assembly: GCA_015489095.1. Lineage (GTDB taxonomy): Bacteria > Pseudomonadota > Zetaproteobacteria > Mariprofundales > J009 > S009-29. Next base: position 6,324 of record WFMN01000083.1, read on the forward strand.
AGCGGCGGCGCATTGCCGAGGCGCTGCCACCAGAGTAGGCGATTACCAAGGGGTACGCTGCTCCAGCGCGCGCGAGAGGGTGAACTCGTCGATATACTCGAGCTCCCCCCCTTCGGGAACGCCGCGCGCGATGCGCGAGACGGTGAGCCCATCGACCGCGAGGTTGCGGGCGATATAAAACGCAGTCGCCTCACCGTCCACCGTCGCGCTGGTGGCCAGCACCAGCTCATGGATGGCGCCGCCGGCGATGCGCCGTTGCAACCTGTCCAAGGTAAGCTGTTCGGGGCCAATGCCGTCGATCGGGCTTAGGCGGCCGTGCAGGACATGGTAGCAGCCCTGAAACCCACTGCGTTCGATCATCAACACATCCACCGGCTGTTCGACCACGCACAGCAGCCCCTGATCACGCCGTGGATCGTCGCAGATGGCGCAATGATCGCTTTCGCTGAAGCAGCCGCAGGTGGGGCAGAAGCCGACGCGCTGGTGCAGCGCGGCGATGGCGTTCGCCAGCCCTTGGGCATCATCCGCCGGGCGCTGCAACAGGTTGAGCACGATGCGCAGCGCCGATTTGCTGCCGATGCCGGGCAGGGTGGCGAAGTGATCAACCAGCGCCGCCAGCGGCGCCGGCAGCCCCCTCAAAGGGAGAATCCCGGTGGCAGCGGGATGCCGGACATCGCGGCGCTCTGCTTCTGCTTGATGGTCTCCGCCACCTGTTGGGCCGCGGCGTTGGTGGCGGCGGCAACGAGGTCTTCGATCATCGCCTTGTCCTGATCCTGCCAGATGGCGTCGTCGATCGTCACGCGCTTCACCTGGTAATTGCCGGTCATGCGCACCGCGACCATGCCGCCGCCGGCCTCTCCGCACACCTCGATGGTGGCCAGTTCGGCCTGCATATTCTGCAGCTTTTCCTGCATGGCCTTGGCCTGCTGCATCATTTTTCCTAGATTCATCATCTCTCGCTCCGAATGAAATAAAAGCCCGTCCGTGGCAGTTCGCGGTTGGAAACCGCTCCTACAGCCTGTAGGAGGGGAATCCCTTCCCCGAACCCGTCCATGGGCTTGTTGCGATGTAACTATTCAACCTATGTTGGAACTGTTCAGATCGCCCGTGGTTTGTTCGATAGCAAGGCGAACACGCGCAGTGTGCTATTCGCACATGAGCATGTTCAACGCAGCTATCGGGCAAAGCATGGGATGAGCTGAATAGTTACGTTGCGATGTGCTCAATACTAGCGCGACACGGGATGGAACCACCAACTCCGCCGACAGTACTCGTGATATTGCGCTCCGAACAGCCGGTGCAGCTTGCGCTCTTCCAACCAAGCCCGCCACAACTGGCCGAGGATGATCACCGCCGCCCCCGCGATGGTAATGGCGTGCGGCGACATCCAGATCAGCCCCAACAGGGTGATGATCTCGCCGAGATAGATCGGATGGCGCACCAAACGGTAAGGCCCCGTGGTCACCAGCCCCCTGCCCTCCACCATGATGGAGAAGTTGCCGCGCAGGTAAAGCAGCCCCCAGAGCGCCAAGACGATACCGACGCAGCAGGTAACGACCGCCGCCGCGGGTGGCGCGTGACTAGGGTTGACCTGCAACAGCGCGGCGGGGGCAAAGGTGACCGCTAGCGGCAGATAGCGTTCCAACCAACCCGATGCCCGATGGCGCGGCGGCTGGTGCACCAGATAGATGGCAACCAGCAACAGGTAGAAGAGCAGGAGCAGGGTGGGATACCAATCGGCGCCGTGGTGGAGGATCAGTTGCAACGGGGCGTACCCGAGGTAGCCGAACAGAGCAACGGCCAACCAATCCTGCCAGCGGTGGGAGAGGGTTACACGCATATCCCCGCTACACGC
>WFMN01000084.1 GCA_015489095.1 Mariprofundaceae bacterium
CTATTCCAGTTCGTTGGGATACCGGACACTCGGCTGACCTGTTCCGGGCGTTCGTAGCGGGCGATCAGGTTGAGCATGAAATAGTTGGAACCATAGGGGTGCTGATTATACGGGGGGTCGAGATAGGCAAGATCAAGATTGACGATCTGTCGTGCTGCTTGGTTCGCATCCTCCTGAAGAACTTCATAGTCGCACTCGAACTCACTGAATATTGGTGGAGAAAGGCTTATATCGCCAAGAATGCGAGAAAGCGCATCGGAACCACTACCGCCGAACTGACCAATCTTAGTGTGTCGGTTTTTGTAAAACCCCTTGAAGACACCAGCTGTGTTTGCATGGATTGACGCCTCGCTCAGCAATGGTCCCAAAAGAAAATCCCGATATTCACTAGGGATTGTGTCAATAAGTCTTCGATAGTTGTCGATTCGTCGAGCATTGTTTTTTGTGTAAAATACCCGATCATCCTTCGATATGACATCCTCATCCTTTGGGGAATACATCTCCTCAATAAATCCTTGGGGGAAATCTGCGGTCAAAACGCACGCATTCAAATGATTCACATATTCTCTAAGTAGCCCCTCATCAATTTGAGATCTGTTTGCAAGGAAACAGCGTCCCATAATTGCGGCGTACTCTTCGAGATCGTTTGAAACAAGGTATGACGAGTGACCTTTGAGGAGACGGGAGACAACACCCGAACCACTAAACACATCAAAACACCGAAGCTTGTCAGCACCACATCTACGCTTAATTCGCCCAATGGCCTGACCAATCTGGCCGAGTAGTGACCGTTTGTTGCCAATGTAAGTGATGAGCTGACGGGTCAGATATGTTTGATTTTCTGCGATAGGAGTTCCCATCCATAGCATCATCTGCTGGGATTCGTTCACCCGCATGTGGTTGGCCATACTGTTGCTCATCCTTTCTATCTCTCCCATAGCTACTCCGTGCATTGTGCACACACGAGACGGATAATCCCATCGCAACAAGTTCACGGACTTGCGACCAGCTCATGGATATGACGACTTCGCAAAAAATCAATGGCTTGCGAAGCAAGTCGTTGATTTGTAAGGAAGGTGAAAATCGCAATTTTCGCCTTCCGTCAAGCAAAAAGTCCATGGAAGGACTTTTTGCGATCTGCTCATGGATATGCACCCCGTGCAACTCGAAGCTAGCGCCTCTAACTAAACCTTGCAACCAGCCATCATGATATTTTCCAGCCAAATCATATCTCTCGTAGGAGGGCTCGTGCCGATCATGCCTGCGATGGCACACCATGGACGGACAGGCGACCCCATGGCCAACCGCTCAACAGATCTCACCTAGCGCCCTGCCCTACGAATAGGGGCAGCACCCACTCCCGCTCGCCCCTCTGGTCTTTCACCCGAACGCGGATCGCCCGCGGCCAGATGAAGGGTTTGGGCTGCCACTGCTCGCGCCACTCCCCTTGGCGATCCATCACCGCCACATCGAACGACGCCACCTTGCCCAGCTTCCAGGTCACCGGCGCACTCTCCTCGCGTGCCAGCAGGGCGATCGTCTTCCGCTCCAGCATCCCCGACTCCTCATCGACCGCGTAGTGCACCCGGGTCAGATCGGGCTTGCCCGCCTCGCGCACCAGCAGATCCAAGGTGTCGAAGCTGCCATCGCCACGGTTGTCCGCCGAGATGGCGAGCGGCACCACCCCCGGCAGGGCGGTGGCGGTGGCGAAGCTGCTGTCCAGCCGGAGTTGGCGCCCCAGCCAGTGTTGCGCCTCCAGCGATTTCCGCACCGATTTGAGCTGAATAAACCCATCCCCTGCCACCCCTAGCGCGCCATAGGTCGCCGCCGCCACCAACGCAAACACCGCCAGCGCCATCAACATCTCCAGCAGGGTAAATCCGCGCGTCATGATCGGCGCAGCAACGCCAACAACCGCCGGTGGAAGCCGTCGAAACTGCCGTTGGAGAGCGCCAGCACCACATCCCCCTCCCGCAGCTCGCCGACCAGCGCGGCGAGCAGCCCATCAACATCGTCCACCGCCGCGGCATGCGCCCCGATGTCACGGCAGACGGCGTCCACATCGAGCAAGGCGCCGGTAACCATCCGCGAACCGGTCGGTCGCAGCAGGCGCACGCGATCCGCCCCCGCAAAGGCCGCGCCGAGCCGCGCTTGATGCACCTGCCCGCGCATGGTGTTGGAGCGCGGCTCCACCACCACCCACAGCCGCCCCGCCTCCCCTTCCCGATCCATCTTCGCCCGCATGGCGGCCACCACACCGGCGATCGCCGTCGGATGGTGGGCGAAATCGTCATAGAGCCGCACGCCCCCTGCCTCGCCCACCAGCGTCATCCTGCGCTGCACGCCGGCAAACGACTCCAGCCCCCGTTGCAGCACCGCGCGGTCGATACCATAGTGGACGCACGCCGCCACCGCGCCACAGGCGTTGGCAACATGGTGTACCCCCAGCATCGACCACTCCACCCGCAAAAAGGGCGCTCCGGCACGGTAGAGCGTAAACGCGCTGCCGTCGGCGCGCTCCGCCTGCCACTGCCAGTCGCTCTCCACCCCTCCGCCCCGGCGGGAGAAGCTGACGCACGGTGTCCAGCACCCCTCGGCCACCACCTCGGCCAACGCCGGATCATCGCCATTGATCACCACCACCCCACGGCGTGGCACTGTGCGCAGCAGATGGGCGAACTGGCGCTGAATGGCCGCCAGATCGGGAAAAATGTCGGCGTGATCGAACTCAAGGTTATTCAGGATCAGCGTCCGCGCGTGGTAGTGCAGAAACTTGGAGCGCTTATCAAAAAAGGCGGTGTCATACTCATCGCCCTCCAGCACGAACGGCGCCCCTTCGCCCAAGCGCGCACCACCGCCAAAGTTGCGCGGCACGCCGCCGATCATCATCCCCGGTGCCTCGCCCGCCTCGTGCAGCAGGTGCGCCACCAGCGACGCGGTGGTCGTTTTCCCATGCGTGCCCGCCACCACAAAGGGGTGGCGTTGGGTCAGCAGGTGATCGCCGACAAACTGGGCGCCGGAACGGTAGGGAAGCCCGGCATCGAGCACCGCCTCCACCTCCACATTGCCGCGCGACAGGGCGTTGCCGATCAAGACCAGATCCGGCTCCACCTGCCGCAGGTGGTCGGCGTCATATCCGCTGAAAACCGGGATCTTCTCCCGCCGCAGATAGTCCGACATCGGTGGATAGACCGCCTGATCGCTTCCGCTCACCCGCCAGCCGGCGGCGCGCGCCAACACCGCGATCGCCGCCATCGCCGTGCCGCAGATGCCGATGATGTAAATCGTGCCGATATTCCTTGATTGCATGGCTGGCAATAGTGCCGAGGATCCACCGACTCGTCACCACATCGGGTCGCGGCGTTGCCTCATCCGCCACAACACGCAGCATGCGCCGATGCCCTTTTCCACCATCCTGCCCGCTATCCAGCAAGAGATCGGCACCACCACGCCCGATGCCGCCATTATCTGGCTGCACGGGCTCGGTGCCGACGGGCACGACTTTGAGCCGATCATCCCGCAACTCGGGCTACAGGATTGCTCCATCCGCTTTGTTTTTCCTCACGCCCCCGCCATGCCGGTCACCATCAACGGCGGCTACATCATGCCGGCGTGGTACGACATCACCTCCCCGGAGATCGATGCCGAGGTTGATCATCGCGGCATTGATCGCGCCGCCACCGCGGTGCAGTTGCTGGTGGAGCGCGAATTGATGCGTAGCATCGCCCCCGAACGGATCATCCTCGCCGGCTTTTCGCAGGGAGCGGTGGTGGCGCTGCGCTGCGGTTTGCTGCATCCGGAGGCGGTCGGCGGCATCATCGCGCTATCGGGCTACCTCCCCTTCGCGCCACCGCCGGCGGGCAAGCATGCCCCCGCCATCTTTCTGGGGCATGGCGTCAACGACGATGTGGTGCCGTTCGCTCTGGGGGACGATGCCCAGCGCGCCCTTGCCCGGGCGGGATATGCCACAACATGGCACAGTTGGCCGATGGGGCATGGCGTCTGCACCGACGAGGCGGCGATGATCGGCAAATGGATAACACAACGACTAGGAGCAGATGGGTGAGCGCAGGAACACTGAAATATGAAGGGAAGGGCAAACGGCTGTTTACCACCAATGAACCGGGGGTGTTGATCCAGCAATTCAAGGATGACGCCACCGCGTTTGACGGCAAGAAGCATGATCGCATCGCCCACAAGGGGGTGCTGAACTGCGCCATCTCCTCCTTTTTCTTCACCAAGCTGGCGGAACAGGGCATCCGCAGCCACATGATCGCCCGTGAGGGGGACGACACCATGCGGGTGTACGAGCTGACCATGATCCCGGTCGAGGTGGTGGTACGCAATGTCGCCGCAGGCTCGATCTGCAAACGGCTTGGGTTGGAAGAGGGGCTGCCGCTGGCGCGCCCGCTCACCGAGCTGTTTTACAAATCCGACGCGCTCGGCGACCCGATGATCAACAGCGAGCACGCCGAGCTGTTCGGCTGGGCAACGGTTGCCGAAACCACCGCCATGCGCGCCATGGCGCGAAATATTAACCAAGCGTTGATCGGGCTACTGCAGCCCGTCGGCATCCGGCTGATCGACTTCAAGCTGGAGTTCGGCTTTCTTGACGGTGAGATTGTGCTGGGCGATGAGATCACCCCCGACGGCTGCCGCCTGTGGGATGCCGAAACCGGTCGCAAGCTGGATAAAGACCGTTTCCGTCGCGACCTCGGCGGGCTGACCGAGGCCTACGCAGAGGTAGCCAATCGATTGAATATTCAAGTAGAAACCAACCAAGGAGACTGACCATGTCGATTCCATCCGATCTTCTTTATACCAAAGAGCACGAATGGGTGCGCGAGGAGGGGGATGTCGCCACCTGCGGCATCTCCGAGCACGCCCAAGAGGCGCTGGGCGATATCGTCTTTGTCGAGCTGCCCGAAGTCGGCGCCACCGTCGAGGCGGGCAAACCGTTCGCGGTGGTGGAATCGGTCAAGGCGGTCTCCGATGTCTATGCCCCGGTTTCCGGAGAGGTGATCGAGACCAACAGCCAGTTGGAGTCCAGCCCCGAACTGGTCAACACCGACTGCGATGGCGAAGGGTGGATCGCCAAGATCCGCGGCAGCGGCGGGCGCACGGAGCTGCTC
>WFMN01000085.1 GCA_015489095.1 Mariprofundaceae bacterium
ACCGAGACCTGATGGCGGCTTTCCACCGTGCCGAACCACGGCAACGCCGCCACAAATGGGTGATGTTCTTCCACCTGAACGGTGGCGTTGTCGGCACTGTACCCCGCTGGCACCACGCCGATCAGCGCGCAGCAGAGCAGGATTGGCAACCATGCCATGCGCATGATGGTCATATCGTTCCGACGGGCTTCCGGTCATTCCGGCCCCCGAGCCGGAATCCAGTTGGATGGCACACCCCTGGATGCCGGATCAAGTCCGGCACGACGGATTTTTTACCGCGGAGGCGCGGAGGGGAAAGCGCGTGGGTGCGGGTCACCCCGGCGCAGGCCGGGATCCATCTTTTGTTGTTCACTCTGTTCCTCCCGTGGTCACCGGCAGGCGACCCAACACAGTGTCGAGCGCCACCGTCTGTTCCATCACCGTCTGCATCAGCAGCAGCCGTTTCATGCGCTGGGAAAAATAGCGCCCCTGCAGCGTGGTGTAAGTCAGCATGCTGACATTTCCGCCAGCCAACGCCTTGCGCATCCGCTGCATCAGCCGATCCAGCGCGGGTAGCTGCCGTTGCAGTGTCGCCAGCGCATCCCATGCCAGCCGCTGATCGGCAACCAGCCGCTCCACCTCCGACTGCGCCGCCGTCAGCCGATCCCGATACTCTGCCCGCAGACGGTTGCGGGTGGCACGGGCAAGGGCGATTTGGCCGCGATTGCCATTCCAGAGTGGAAGGTTCAGTTGCACGAACGGTCCCAGCGTCCAGATGCCACCGGTATCCCGCAACCGATTGGCGCCAAGGGTGAACGAGGGGAACTGCGCCAGAATCTGTTGGCGTACCCGTGCCTCCTGCGCCCGGTACCCCGCCTGCAACGCCAGCAGGTCGGGGCGCGAGCCGTCAAGCTGTCCCAACTGCCGCCGCAACGCTGCCGCCGGGGGCGGCGGCACCAACAACGCCTTGATTCCCGCTTTTGGTGGGACAAGCGGCAGTGGCACCAGCGGCGAGAGCCCCAGCAGCAGCGCCAGTTGATGGATGGTGGTGTTGTATTGTCGGCGGGCATCCAACCGGGAGGCTTCGCTGTCCATCATCGCGGCGCGCGCCAGACCCTCGGCGTCGAGGGTGCTGTTGCGTTTGGTGAGCGCGTGGTGTTGCAGTTGCCAGTTGCGCGTGGTTTGCCGCTGCTGCGCCGCAGTGAGTTCAAGCTGTTGCTGCTGCATGAGCGCCCGTCGATAGAGCATACGCGCCTTCCCGATCACCTGCCACTCCTGCCACAGCACCTGCAGATAGCGGCTGCGTGCCTGCTTGGTTGCCGCATCCTTGCGGGCGGATCGCGTGATCAGCGCCTGCAGATCGAAGCCCAGCCCCAAGCCGTAAGCGGTCACCGTCGCCGGGGTGTTGCCGGGTGGCACATCCGCCGAGAGCAACAGTTGCGGATCGGGCAGCAGCCCCGCCTGCACCAGCTTCGCCGCTGCCTGCTGCAGGGTGGTCTGCAACGCTGCCAGATGGGGGTTGTTGAGCACCGCCAGTTTGATGATCGCATCCTCATCCAACCCGTCGGCGACCTTAACCACACCAAGGCGCCAGCGATCCGGCAGTTCAGCATGGCGGGAGGCATCGGTACGCAATTGATCCACCCGATCCAGCAATCCCGCCGTTGTCTGCAGCGGAAGCGGCTGGTAGCCGGCGCAGCCGACCAGCAGGGCGGGCAGCGCGAGCCACAGCCTGCGCCGTGCTCCTCTTCCCTGCTGTCTCCTCTCTCTTGTCATGTGCGACCGTTGCCCCCTGTTGCTTCGCCAGCGTTCTAGCCATCTCCCTGTAACAAGACAAGTCACTCGGTGCGGGCACGGACATCACCCGCCCTTGCGCAGCGTGCGCGCCAAGGCGAGGGCGGCGCTGGCGTGGTGCTGGCGCGCCAGTGTGCGCGCGGCAAAGTGGAGGGTGGCGCCGGTGGTCATGATGTCGTCCACCAGCCAGATGGTGGCATCGCCGGCGAGCGTGGGTTGGTGGTCGGTATCGAGGGTGAAGGCGCGGCGCAGGTTGTTGCGGCGCTCCTTGTGGCTCAATGAGGATTGGCGCGGTTGGTTGCCGGTGCGCCGCAGCCAGCGCCACTCCCACCGGCAGCCGGTGATGGCGGCGATCATGCGGCAGAGGTTGGCGGCGTGGTGCTGGCCGGTCCGGCGCATGCGCGCCAGTGGCATCGGGATGGGAATGAGCAGGTCGTGCGGTTGGATGGTCTGCCGCAGGGTGTCTCCGGCGACGGTAAGCAGCCAGTCGATGGCGCGCTCGTCGCCGCCCAGCTTCCACTGCAGGATGGCGTCGCGCACGGCCTCTTTGTAGGCGTAGAGGGCAACCGCGCGCCGGTGGGCGGGGGGATCGTTCAGGCAACTGCCGCAGGTGCCGGGCAGCGCCCCCTCCGGCAGGGGCAGCGCGCAGCGGGGGCAGAGCCGTGGCTGCGGCAGCGGGGTGATCGCCTGACTACAGCGCCGGCAGAGGGTTGCATCATGGGCAATCGGCTGCTGGCAGATGCAACAGGCGGGCGGAAACAGCAGATGGCGCAGCGAAGACCACATGGTGGTGAGCGTACCGGCAGGCGCATGCCGGGGCAACGGTGCCGGTTGCTGCGCGGTCGAATGACGGAATTACGGGGACAGTTTATCGATTTGTATTTGACACATCGGGTACTGCAGTACACAATACGGTCATGAAGACCATATACACCACTGATATTTTTGATCAATGGTTTGCCAGATTGCGCAATAAGGTTGCTGTCGCAAAAATAAGAAGTCGCATAGACAGGCTTGAAATGGGCAATGCCGGAGATGTAAAGGCAGTTGGTGAAGGCGTGTATGAAATGCGTATCCATACAGGCGCTGGTTATCGCATCTATTTTGTGGAACGCGGCCTTGAGATTGTGGTCTTGCTTTGTGGCGGTGATAAATCCAGCCAGCAAAAAGATATTGAAAAAGCCAAACAGCTTGCGAAAGAGCTTTAGGAGGCCGATATGGCTGTGAAACTAAAAAGATGGGATGTTGCAGAACAGCTCAACACAGAGGAAGAGATGCAATTATACCTTGAAGCGTGTACCGAAGAAGATGACGGTGACGGTGTGATGATTCGCCATGCGCTTGCAAATATTGCACGCGCCAAAAACATGAGTGCGTTGGCGAAAAAAACCGGCGTGAGCCGTAAAGGGCTATACAAAGCGCTCTCCGAAGATGGCAATCCATCGTTTGCCCTGATCCTTAAATTGACCCGGGCTCTTGGCTTGCGGTTAAAGATTTTTCGGCCTGATATTACCCCCTAAGGAGCCATTTTCATCCTCAACAATGCGCTTGCGTTGATCGGGGTCGAAGTAAGCGAATGATTTCGCAATCGGAGAGGGCGCCTACGGTTGTTACCCGCGCCTAACCTTTTCCAACTGTCGCATTAGCAGCGGCGGGGAGATCATCCGCACATCGCCGCCGATGGGATACTCCTCCACGCCGCCATAGACGATCACCCTTTGTGTCGCGCCGATGCGGGCACCTGTCCGATGCTTTGATGTACCCGCGTTTCAATCCATCGTGCCAACATACCTCGAAATGCAGGATGTCAACTCCGAAATATCAAGGTTTTCGCCTTGGGTCGACCGGAATGGAATGGGTCGCAGGGCTTAAAACGCGGTGTTTGCCCCTGAAAAGGTGACCCTAAGCTGAAAAATGGATGGTTTTTCGCTTGTGACGGCTTATTTTACAACGTGTTGGCTTGGTTCGACCCCGGATTATCAGGATGGCCGACCCGGAAGATTTATCCTCACCGGATCGCAGAATTTTGCACTGTCACAGGCGGTTTCCCAAACGCTGGCAGGGAGGTGCGGCTTGCTGACGCGGCTGCCGCCAAGCGCATCCGAATTGGCCGGGTTCAGCAACGCTCCCGATATGCTCTACCCCCTTTTGTGGCAAGGAGCATATCCGCGGATTTACGATCAGAATATCCCGGCTCGTCAGTGGCTGTCAGACTATCTGGCGACCTATGTTCAGCGCGATGTGCGCCAGATACTCAATGTCGGAAATATGGAGAGTTTTCTTCAGTTTCTTCGCCTGTGCGCCGGACGGACGGGGCAGGAGATCAACTACTCCGCACTCGGCGCCGATGCCGGTGTCTCCCACAATACCGCCCGTGCCTGGCTCTCCATCCTTGAAAGTAGCTATATTATCCACCGCTTGCCGGCATGGCACGCCAATGTCCGCAAGCAGATCACAAAAACTGCCAAGCTCCACTTTGTGGACAGTGGGTTGGCTTGTCATCTTCTCGGTATCAGGGCAGCCGATCAGCTGCCGTTCCATCCGCTGCGTGGTGCGATCTTTGAAAGCTGGGTGGTATCGGAAATCTACAAACAGCTCGCCAATCGTGGTGAGCAGATCACGGCGTTCCATTATCGGGAGAGTCGGGGGATCGAGATGGATCTGATGGTTCATCTCGGCGATACCCTGTACGCGATTGAGATTAAATCTGGAAGCACGATATCATCGGGATTCTTCAAGAATTTCGATCCCTTTTCTGATCGGATGTCCGCCACCCCATTGCCCAGAAAAATCGTAAACCTTGTGATCTATGGAGGGGACGCGAGCCAGCATCGATCGCAAGGAAGTGTGATCTCTTGGCGGGAGTTGGGTCGGATATTTGCACAGCCGTCAAGCTCGGTAAAATCTAGCCATTGAGAATGAAGAGGTGCCTAGAGCTTACCGATGCGGGCACCTGTCCGATGCCTTGACGCACCCGCATTTCAATCTATCGTGGCAACATACCTCGAAATAAAGGAGGTGGATTCCGAAATAACAAGGTTTTCGCCTTGGCCACGACCGGAATGGAATGGATCGCAGGGCTTAAAACACAGGTTTTGCCCCTGAAAAGCTGGCTCTAAGCCGAAAAATGGATGGTTTTCACCTTGTAACAGCTTATGTTACAATATGTTGGCTTGGTTCGACCCCGAATTCTCCATTGCCCAGAAAAATCGTAAACCTTGTGATCTATGGAGGGGACGCGAGCCAGCATCGATCGCAAGGAAGTGTGATCTCTTGGCGGGAGTTGGGTCGGATATTTGCACAGCCGTCAAGC
>WFMN01000086.1 GCA_015489095.1 Mariprofundaceae bacterium
GGCGCCGCCACGCTGCCGCCGTAGATGCTCTTCTGCGGCTCGTCCACCATCACCATGATCACCAGCGCCGGCTGCTCCACCGGGGTGATCCCGGCAAAGACCGCGCTGTAGTGCTTGCGGTCATACTTACCAAAGCGGTTGGGCTTCTGGGCGGTTCCTGTTTTGCCCGCCACGCTGTAGCCCAGCGGCACCGCCCGGAAGCCGGTGCCTTCATGGCTGGTCGCCTTCTCCAGCATCGCCATCACCTCGTCGGCCACCTGCGGATCCATCACCTGGCGCGGATCATCCGCTACCTGCTCCGGCTTGAGAATCAGCCGCGGGGTGCGGTAGATGCCGTGGTTGGCGATCACCGCGAAGGCGGCCGCCATCTGCAGCGGCGTCACCGCGATCCCTTGGCCGAAGGCGATGTTGGCGGTCTCGGTCTTGCCCCAGCGGCGCACCGGCAGCAGCCGCCCCGATGACTCCCCCGGCAGCCCGATCTCGGCCCGCTCACCGAAGCCCGCCCGCATCAGCAGGTTGTAGAGCCGATCAGGGCCGATATCGAGCGCCAACTTGGCGGCACCGATATTGCTGGAGTGGGCGATCACCCCGGTGAGATCGACCCACCCCAGCGAGTGGTCGTCATGGATGATGTGATCCGCCACCCGATAGCGGCCGTGCTCGCAGTAGATCAGCGATTGCGGCTTCCATTTGCCGGTTCCCAGCGCCGCCGCCATGGTGAACGGCTTCATGGTGGAACCGGGCTCAAAGGCGTCGGTCACCGCGCGGTTGCGCCACTCGGACGGGTGAAACTTATGGAAGTTGTTGGGGTTGAAGGCGGGCCAGTTGGCCATCGCCAACACCCCCATGGTGTTGGGATCCAGCACCACGACCGCCCCCGCCTTGGCGCCGTTCCGCTGCACCCCCTGCGCCAACGCGGCAAAGGCGATGCTCTGGATCGCGCTGTCGATGGTCAGCTTCACCGGCAGCCCCGGCTGCGGCAGCTTCACCCAGTCGCTCCCCGGCAGCAGCCCCCCCTTGGCGTCGCGGCGCACCCTGCGTATTCCGGGGATACCGCGCAGATGGTCGTTCATGCTGTACTCCAGCCCCTCCAGCCCGTTGCCATCCACCCCGACAAAGCCGAGCAGGTTGCCCACCTCGGCGCCGAACGGCTGGAAGCGCTGCCACTCATCCTCCTGACGCAGCCCGGGGATATGGAGCGCCATCACCGCCCGCGCCAGTTTGGGCGGACACTGCCGCCGCAGCCAGACGAAGCCGCGACGGTGCGCCAGCTTGCGCCGCACCCACGCTGTCGAGCGATGCAGCGCGCGCGCCAGTTGCGGGTAGCGCTCCTCCGGCACCTTGTCGGCAAAGGCGGCAATGGAGGGGATGCGCAGGCTCTCCGCCAGCACATTGCCCGCGCTGTCGCGAATCTCCCCGCGCGGCGCCATCACCTGAAACTGGCGCAGCCGCTGCTTTTCCGCCCGCTGTTTCAAGCTGTCCGACTGGATCCACTGCAGATCCACCATGCGGATCGCCATCATGACAAAGCCTAGGGTCAACAGCCCGATCACCACCCCCGCCCGGCGACGAAAGTAGCGGTCATGGTCGATCAGCAGCGTTGACGCCTGCGGGATATGGCTGCGCGTGCGTCTGGCGCTCATCGGCTGATCACCTGTCCCGGCTTGGGCGGCACCATCCCTAGGCGGTCACGGGCAATGGTGCGCAACCGCTCCGGGCGGATCAGCGAGGCGCGTTCCAACTGCAGCTGGTGCACGCGGTAGCGCAACTCCGACAGCTGCGCCATCAACGCCCGCGAGTGGCGCGAGAGGTCGTAGCGCGCGTGCGACACCCAGACTTGCGCCCCCGCCATCACCGCCAACAGCAGCCCCATCAACAACAGCGGCACCATCTCACGCCGCATTTCATCTTCCCGTCGGCTGCTTGCTTGCGCAAGCGCCCGGTTGGCCGCACTGATGATGACCTGCTGTGCCGTCATCATCACACTTCACCGCGATGCGCAGACGCGCCGAGCGCGCCCGCGGGTTGCGCGCCAACTCATCACCGTCGGCACGCAGCGGCTTTTTCTGGAGCCAGCGCATGTCGGCCACCCGGCCACAGCCACAAACCGGCAGTTGCGGCGGGCAGATGCAGGGGTGCACATGCGATTCGATGGTGTCGCGCACCCGGGCATCCTCACCGGAGTGAAAAGAGATCGCCGCCAGCACCCCGCCCGGCTTGAGCAGACGGATGGCGGCCGCCAATCCGTCGTCGATCTGGCGGTATTCGTCGTTGACCCAGATGCGAAGCGCCTGAAAGGTGCGGGTGGCGGGGTGGTGGTCGCCGTGGCGCGCCCGTCCGGGAAGCGCCTTGGTGATCACCTCCGCCAGATCGCCGGTGGTGGCCAACCGCCCCTCCTTGCGCGCCGCGAGGATGGCGCGAGCGATGCGGCCGGCGTAGCGCTCCTCGCCGTAATCGCGGATAATCTGCGTCAGCCGATGGTGCGACACCTTGCCGAGCTTGGCCGCCAGCGATGCCCCCTGTTGCGGGTTCATGCGCATATCGAGCGGTCCCGCGGCCGAAAAGGAGAATCCGCGCTCCGCCTCATCGAGCTGGGGCGAGGAGAGGCCGAAGTCGAATCCGACCGCATCCACCATCGTCCCGCCACAAACCCGTTCCAAGTCGGAAAACGCCGCATGATGGATCTGAAAGCGGGCATCCTGCCACTGCAGCCGCTCACCGCACGCCACCGCCTGCGGGTCGCGATCGAGCGCGATAAGCCTTCCGTTGGGCGCGAGCCGATCCAGCACCATGCGGCTGTGGCCGCCGCGACCGAAGGTGGCGTCCACCACCACGCCGTCCGGGCGGTGACAGAGCGCCGCCACAAACGGCTGTGCCAGCACAGGAATATGCGCGGCATCAGGCAACGGGTGCAGGTTGCGGCGCGCGCAAGATCTCCAAGTCGCGCTGCAGCTTCGCGTCGCGCAGTGCGACATCCCACAACTGGAAGTGGCCGACACCCCCGGTAAAAATCACCTTTTTGCTTAGATTTGCGTGCTGACGCAGCGTGGCGGAGATCGCGATGCGCCCCTGCTTGTCCGGGGTGCAGGTGACCGCGGAGCCGACCACGAAGCTCTCAAACGCCCGCCGCCACTGGTCGTTGATCGGCCGCCCGTACACCTCCGGCAGCACGCTACGCTCCCACTCCGCCGGCGGATAGAGCGACACGCAGCCATCGTAATCGCGGCAGACCACCACCCGCAGGTCATCGTAGCGCCGACGCAACTGTTCGCGGTACGGCGCGGGGATGCTGACCCGCCCCTTGTCGTCAAGAGAAACGCTGTACTCGCCTTCAAACATCGATCGCTGTCACACTCCAACTCGCCGGTTCTCACGGGTGCATCGCTGCTCCCACCACACACAAGACCCCATCACCTTTATTCCCCACTATTCCCCACCAACCGCCAAGAATCCCCCACAATATCCCGCTGTCAACCCCATGCCATCCGGCAGATGCGGCAGACGGCACACGGCGGAAAAAAAAGGGGGGCGACACCGCGGGGTTTCCGAACAACCGCAGCGCAAAAAAAGAACGATAATATATTGGGTTAGCTAAAAACGATGGGGAGAGGAACGCAGCAGAAGGAAGCGTGGGGGATTGTGGGGCACCGCAAGCAGCGGGCAGGCCTCCGCTAGGGAGCGGTCGCGGCCGATTTCACGGTATCGCCTCCCGTTTGGCGCCTACCGCGCCTAGGAAGGGGGGCGGCGACACGGGAGAAAGTGAAGGCGTGTTGCCGAGGATGAGGGCGACTGCCGCTTCGCCCGGCCGGAAAAGATCCGGCGCGGGCTCAGCAGCGAAAGCCGGTGCGAACTGATTACTCCTTGCGCGCGGGAACCATCACCTGCCA
>WFMN01000087.1 GCA_015489095.1 Mariprofundaceae bacterium
GCAGGTCGCGGTTCGGTTGGCCGAAGAGGTTGCGGGTGGCAAGCAGCGCGCCGCGCAGTCTCCGCCACCCCTCCAGCGCCAGCTTTGGTTGCTGCTGCTCGATCGCGCGCAGCAAATCGGCCATCTCTTGCCGCGACGGATTGGGCACGAGCGGCAGCCAGGCATGGATCGAACGCGCAAAGTGGATGATCGCGCGGTGGGGGTGGTGCTGCGCCAACGCCTGCAGGGCGAAGCTGTGTTGCTGGTGGGCGATCCAGCCCACCCGGACGATGGCCGAGAGGGTGAAGAGCAGCAGCAACAGCAGCGCGAAGCGCCATGGATGGTGTGCCCCGTTGGGCACTATCCACCCTCGACCGGTCGGCGCCCGTGCAACAGCGTTGCCAGTGTAATCAGCAGCGCGGTTTCGGTGAGTCCGTAGAGCACGATGGTGGCCGGATTGGTGGCGGCGATGGCGTGAAGCGAGAGCACTTGGTCGCGCAGCGATAGTACCGATAGGTTGGGTAGCAGATACCAGACGGTGGTGGCGAGCCAGCCCGCGGCGCCGCCCGCCTGTTCGCCCAATTGCCGTACAACATCGCCGAAATGGCCGGCGATGTCGATGGTTATTGCGCCGAAGATGGCCAAAAACTGGCTGCTGCTGTTGCAGAAGAGCAGGGTGATCGCGATGACCATCCATACCTCAAGCAGCGTGGCTAGGATGGCGGCAGTCAACGCCCCCCATGCCGACCATCCGAGCAGTGCGGCACAGAGTAGAATTAGCGCTCCCATGATCAGCAGCAGCACGGAGAGGGGGAGGGCGATGCCGATGAACTTGCCCGGCAGATAGCTGTGGCGGTGGGCGAGTCGTGGTAACAGGATGTGCAGGGTTCGGCGCTCGCGATCCTGGTGAAGCACCTGCGCTGTCAGGATGATCGCCAGCAGGTTCAGGATCAAGGCCATCGCGGCGAGGCCGATATCGACCACGGTTTCCACCATCGACCCCATGGTGACCGATGCGAAGGGGATGGCGCCGAGCAGAATCAGGAGCATGGCGGTTGCCATGGCCGGCAGCAGCCGTTGCCGGCGCAGTTCAAGCGCGGCTAGGCGGCCGATGATCCACGCTTCACGCAGCATGATCGGCTCTATCGCGATGTGGTTCAGAGGATTCGATCAGGTGGAGGAATGCCTCTTCCAACGACTGTTGGCGCCACCGCGCCTCGATGATGGTGACGGATTGGTTTAGTAGGTGCTGCAGGGCGCGATCCAGTGGCAGTGATTCCCGGTTGCCGCGCAGTAGCCAGTCACCGTCAGCCTCATGCCGCAGACGGCAGTCGCCCGGTGGTACGGGAGTGTGCGCACAACGAAAACGGATCTCCCAGTCGCCCGATGGTTGGACGGTCTCTCGTAGCGTGCCGGTATGGATGATGCGCCCGTTGCTGATGGCGATGACGCGGCTGCACAGCGCCTCGGCGTCGGCCAGGATATGGCTGGAGAAGATGATTGCGCTTCCCTCCGCGTGGACGCGCAGGATGGCGCGGCGTACCAGATTGCGCGCCACCGGGTCGAGTCCGCTCATCGGTTCGTCGAGGATGACCAGCTCGGGGCGGTGGATGATCGCCTGAATCAGTCCCACGCGTTGGGTTTCCCCCTTGGAGCAGGTGCGCAGCGGTCGATCGAGAATAGCGGTAATGGCCAACTCCTCGCTCCACCGGGTGATGGCCCGATCGCATGCCTGTGGTGACAGCCCCGAGAGCGCACCGATGTGGCGTAGCAACTCGCGTGGGGTGAGGTCGCGGTAAAAGTAGGGGAGTTCGGGCAGGAAGCCGATGTGACGGCGCAGTTGTTGCGGGGTGATCTCCATGCCGCGGTGGCGCATTGTTCCGCCAACGATCGGCGTCAGGCCGAGCAGGGCACGGAAGGTGGTGGTCTTTCCCGCGCCGTTGGCGCCGAGGAAGGCGGTGATCGCGTGGCTGTCGAGCGAGAAGGCGATGCCGTGCAGCACCTCGACCGCCCGTCGGCGCCACAGGTGGCCGCGGTGGACACGCACGCGCAGGTGATCGACTTCGAGCAGCGGGTGGCTCATCTTCGCATCGCTTTGAGGTTCGGAGAGATGTAGAGCTGGAAGCGTTTGGGCGTGCGGCTGCTGTGGATGGCGCCATCGTTGTCGACGATGACCGAGCCGCCGTCGGGCAGGGGCAGGGTGATGCGGTGCGCCGCGTGCCAGCGCCGCAGCAGGTGCCGTCGCTCGTTGGGCGTGCTGCCGGCAGGGAACATGCGCGCAATTCTGCGTAGCTCTCTTTCGGTGGCAATAGCGGTGATCTCCTGTTCGATCCAGTGGCGCATGTCGGGATTGCCGGTATTGGCGAGCATCTGTTGCAGGTGGAGTTGCGACAACAGGAGCGAGTCGGCGCGCGCCATCAGTTTGGCGTTGAGCGAGAGTGCCTGCCGGGAGATGAATCCGCGCTGCAGCGCCATCTGCAGGAAGTGGGCGGCGGTTTTGGCGTCGTCGCGGAACAGGTAACGGTTGACACCGAGGTAATAGGCCCAGATCCCTTGGTGCGGATTGTTGACAAGCGCGCGTAGCAGCAGTCTTTCGGCCGCCGGTTGGGCGTGCAACACCCACGGCAATACGCTCGCGGCCATGCGGTAGGCGGCCTCATGGTGCGGGTTGATGCGGGTGATGGCATTGAGCATGGCGATCAGGTAGTCGAAGCGTTGATCGCCCTTGAGATGACCACCGAAATAGGCGATTGTCTCCATCCACATCAGGTCGGATGCAACACGGGCGTAGCCGCTGTTGGAGACCCAGATGTGTTGGGAATCGAGGGGTAGATGGAGGACGGTGTCGTTCTGGTGCGTGGGAATCTGCTGGATTTGTGACTGTAGGAGTAGTGTGCAGCTCAGTAGCAGTAGTAGAACCAGCGGGGCGGGTCTGGTGAGTGCGCGAAGCATGCTAGCGTGGTTCTGCCATTCGCAGTGACTTCCAGAGTATCAAGGCCTTGCGGGAACCGCTGCGAAGGAATGTCTCCTTAGCGACATCCAGCGCCTGCTTGAGTCGGTGGTGCTGTTGATACCATATAGCCAGATTGATGCCGGCATCGTTGTCTCCATTGGTAAACGCCTCCCGGAAGTTAAGGAACGCTTCGTGATCCCTGCCCGTGCGTGCGGCGATGACGCCATAGACATTGTGCCAGAAGTCGTGGCTGCCGTCCATGGCCGAGCTTTCGATGGCGGCAAACCATCGTTGCCACCATTCGAGCATCCCTTTAGCGCTGTTCAGGCAGGACGGCGAACGGTTTATCATGAGATGTACCCAAGCGAAAAAACCGTACTGAAGGGCGCGGCCGAATTCGAGGTCGCGCAGGATGCGGTCGTCCAGTGTGATAAACCCTTCCAGTGTCTTGCCGAGTTGGTGTTGCAGGATTTGGCATTGATTGGCAACAGGATGTGCCGTGATCTCGCCCCACCATAGCCCGGGGTAGGATGCGATATAGGGCAGAAAAGGGGCGAGGTAGTCCTCGTCCATATCGAGGAAGAAACGGCTGTTTGATCGGTTGTCCCGCATGAGGTGAAAGAGGAAGGCTACCGCCTCCGAGTTGGTCGGGGCATCACCGATGGTAGGTCGCGCCGGGTAGTGGAGCAGGGGGATATGTCGGGGACGGAGCGCGCCGAAGAATTGGGGGCTGACGATGCTACCCAGTCCGATGACCGTTACATCGGGGCGAATCCCTTCCACATCGCTCAGCGCGCGTAGATGGAACCAGGCGACACCACTTAAAGTGGTGGCCCGATAGGGAAGGCGAAGCAACTGGCTGCGTTTGATCTCTACCGCGGCGTAATGGGTGCGGTTGAATGTAAAGGGGATCCCCTTGGTGGCGCTGTGGAAGAATAGGGCGGCGATGGAGAGGACGAGCAGCAGCGGTGCCAGAACGGATGTGGCATTCCACGCCATGATCATGCCTAAACCGGTGATGCCGATGGCTTCGACACCGAGTGCGCCGGTCAGTACCGTGCCGCTCTCCCAATCGGGGAAGAAGCAGAAGAGGAAGAGCGGGGCGGAGAGCATCATGATGCTGGTTCGGGGGCGCATCCAGAGCAGGATCGACCAGCCGATGAGAATGGCGATGAGGCCGGCGAGGGAGAACCACTCGATCTGGAAATGGATGAAGTGGTGAAGGGTAGAGAGCCAATCGGTTCCGTTCGGGGTTAGGGCGGATAGGTGATCGCCGACATCCTTCCTGTCGGTAACCTGAGAGAGAAATCGGGCGAGGGTTGTGGGGTGTCCCCAATCCATCGAGGGGAAATTGGCGGAGCGAACCGGCAGGTAGGCATAGACTGACAGCCCCGCGAGCCCAGCGAGCACGCCTGCCCCGGCGGTGGATAGCAGCTGTTTGATGTTGTTGAGTGTTGATAATGCGAGGATGAGCGGAAAGATCATGGCGCCGAGCATCACTTGGTTGCCGGCGCCGACACCCGAGATGAACGCCGCCAGCAGGTAGTAACGGCGCTCTTGTCTGTGCATGAATGTTTCAAGCATGAGCAGAATGAGAAACATCAGGCTGGCGAAAAGGGCGTATCCTTCTGCTTGGATCGCGTTTTCGACTTGGGATGGCATCAGAAACCAGATGAGGGCAATGGATGCGCAGACCCAGCTGTGTCGGATCGTGTGTGTTGCGGGGTCTCCTCGCCAATTTTGCGCTGTGAGTATGATGAGCAACATCGTCGCAAACAGGGTTCCGACGGCGCTGAAAAGGTGGTCGCGCAGGGCAATGTCACCCAGCGGAAGCTGCTCGGCCATCCATGTCAGCGATTGGTAGAGCGGATAGCCGGAAGGATGGGCGATGCCAAGTACCCATGCCGCATCAATCAGTTCCGGCCCGTCGCGCCAGCTGGCGGCGGGATCAACCATCCACGGCAGCGCGACGGCAATGGCGATCAGAACGATTCTGGCGGGCAGGGGGCGTAGTGGGTGAAAACGGGGTGAAGAAGTGGGGTGTTCGCCCACCGCTGTGTTGGCTGTCGCGGAGGAGGAAAGGGTTCTGCTAGTGGATATCAGAGATGGCTGATGCTGCCGTTTTTCGCGGCAGAGATCTGACCGACAGACCCGGTGACATGGTAGGTGGTGTCTCCGCTTGCGTGGCGGCTGGTGAGTGCAAAATCGGTGGCACTGGCGGAGTCGATCTGGATAACAACCCCCTTGCTGGTGCGCATGGCGGGAAGCGACTGTTGGCTGGTGGCGTAGGTGCCAAAGCTGGCGAAATAGCCCATCTCGATGGATTGCAGCGCCTTCAGGTCGGAAAGGGCGGCGCTGTTGAGCGCCTTGGTGCGGTAGCTGACCACCTGCGGCAGGGTGATGGCAACCAGAATGCCGATTACGGCGACCACCATGACCAGCTCAATCATGGTGAAGCCCTGGTGGTGATGCGCACCGCTCTGGATCCCACGGGGGCGGGATCCAGAGCAAGGTGCGTCAAGAGCAAAGCGGAGGCTAGGCTCTTGATGGAATGTTATTTGTAAGCTCCGGCAGCAGAGTCGTAAATCTTCCCAACTGACCCTGTTACCGAATACGTGGTGTTGCCTGCAGAGTGGCGGCTAACGATATAGTAGGTTGAACTTCCAGTGGTTGCAGTCAGGGTGACATTTTTACTGGTCGTGATGCTGAGGCTGGAAGTCGCCCCATAAGTTTGGTTGTCGCCGAAATAGACCTCTTCCTGGGTCATGGCGTTTTTCAGGTCGGTCAACGCGGCTGAGTTGTACGCTTTGGTGCGGAATGAGCTGAACTGCGGGATGGCGATGGCGGCCAAGATGCCGATGATGGCGACCACGATCATCAGCTCGATGAGGGTGAAGCCCTTTTCTTTGTTGTTACGGAATGTTTGCATCATGTTGATACGCTCCTTTATTGGTTGGAAATTACGGCAGACATGCGCTGCCTGCTGGGTCGTATGCGAGCAATCACGATGCCAGCCGTCAAGTGCGCGCTGTGTCATTCCGGCCTCCGAGCCGGAATCTAGTGTGGGAATGGGGGCAATGGATTCCGGATCAAGTCTGGAATGACGGGGCGCGGGGAGGCGCATCGCCTGAACAGGCATCGCAAGTGACAATTTACGGCACGACAAAGGTGACATAAAGTGTCATCTTGGGTGCGCGCTCTCCCGCGTGGCGGCGAAGGTGATTTCGGGCCACTGCTCAATGGTGTAGTTCATCTTCCACGCGCTGGGGGCGAGGTAGGCGCGTTGCTGGTCGTGGTCAAGGGCGAGCGAGGTGGCGAACTCCTTGGCGAACCTCGCCATCTCGGCCTCTGAGCCCGATACCCAACGGGCGGTGGCGAACTCGGTGGCGACATAGTCGGCATCGACATTGTACTCGCTCTTCAGCCGCTCGACGGTGACATCAAACTGCA
>WFMN01000088.1 GCA_015489095.1 Mariprofundaceae bacterium
CCATCCAACGGCAGAGCGAGATCGCCCGCAAGGAGGAGATGGAGAAGGCCAAGCGCTACCTCAAGGGGTTCAGCGACGAGCAGTTGCAGGCGGTGGAGCGGTTCGGGCAGGCGCTGACCAAACGGCTGCTCCACCCAACCATGAGCGCCCTGAAACATCTGCCCGAAGATATGGAGGGCGACATGCTGATGGGCGCGGCACGCATCCTGTTTGACGCCGATTACGACCAAGGGACGCAACGACCCCATCCCCGCAAGGAGAGGCATGAACGATCAACTGGATGAAATCCTCCGTCACCACCGTGACCTGACTGCCAAGCTCGCCGACCCCGAAACCACCTCCGACGCCAAAAAATACACCGAAATCTCGCGGGAGTATGCCCAGTTGGAGCCGGTGGTGGAGGCGATCAATGCCCTCCGCGCCATGGAGGAGGAGCTGGCCGGCAACCAAGAGTTGCTGGACGACCCCGACTGCGACAGCGAGCTGCGCGAGCTTGCCGCCAGCGAGATCGAGCCGCTGAAGGCCGCCATCGCCGAACAGCGCCAGAAGCTGACGCTGCTGCTACTGCCCAAAGACCCCAACGACGATCGCAATGTGATTCTGGAGGTGCGCGCCGGCACCGGTGGCGACGAGGCGGCGCTGTTTGCCGCCGATCTCTTCCGCATGTACAGCCGCTACGCCGAGCAGCGCGGCTTTCGCCGCGAGATTCTCTCCGCCAGCGAAACCGGCATCGGCGGCTACAAGGAGATCGTGGCACAATTCAGCGGCACCGGCGCCTTCGCCGCCTTCAAGTTCGAGTCCGGCGTCCACCGCGTTCAGCGGGTGCCGGCCACCGAAACCCAAGGGCGCATCCACACCTCGGCCTGCACGGTCGCTGTCTTGCCAGAGGCCGATGATGTCGAAGTCGATATCAAGCCGGAAGAGCTTAGAATCGATGTCTATCGCGCCTCGGGCCCCGGCGGCCAGTGCGTCAACACCACCGACTCCGCCGTCCGCATCACCCACCTGCCCACCGGCATCGTGGTCACCTGTCAGGATGAAAAGAGCCAGCACAAAAACCGCGCCAAGGCGATGAAGGTGTTGCAGGCGCGGCTGCTCGACAAGCTGCAGCAGGAGGCGCATGACGCCCGCGCCGAGGAGCGCAAGGGGATGGTCGGCAGCGGCGACCGCTCCGAGCGCATCCGTACCTACAACTTCCCGCAGGGGCGGGTGAGCGACCACCGCATCAACCTCACCCTCTACAAGCTGGAACAGATCCTAGGCGGCGACATGGACGAACTGGTGCAGGCGCTGCACGCCCACCACCAAGCCGCCCAACTCGCCGGCGAGGGGTGACCAACCACCCCGTCATTCCGGGCTTGACCCGGAATCCATCTTCCCGCACCGCCGTCCCACCAATGGATTCCGGCTCGTAGGCCGGAATGACGATGTTCTTCGCAGTCGCACACCTCTGATCTACAAATCATCATCCTATTCACATTGCGGCAGACACTTTTCGATACCACACAACGGTTGCAACAGGCCGGGTGCGACACGCCACAGTTGGATGCCCGCCTGCTGCTGCAGGCGGCCACCGGGCTTGATCATAGCGGCCTGATCATCGCGCTGACGCAGCCGATCACCGCCAGCCAGCAGCGCCGACTGGAGGCGATGGTGGCGCGGCGCTGCCGGCGTGAGCCGATGGCCTATATCCTGGGCTACCGCGATTTCTGGAAGCACCGTTTTCGCACCGATGCGCGGGCGCTGATCCCGCGACCGGAGACCGAGCACCTAGTCGAAGCCTTGCTGGCGCACTTCCCCGACCGCAGCCGGCCGCTACGCCTGTGTGACATCGCCACCGGCAGCGGCTGCATCGCCATCTCCATCGCGCTGGAGTATCCGGGCGCCACCGTCATCGCCACCGACCTGTCGGCGGATGCACTCGCGCTTGCCGAGGAAAACAGCCGCCAGCTCGGCGCAGCCGATCGTATCACCTTCTATCAAGGCGACCTGCTCTCCGCCCTGCCCGCCGACACCCCGCCGTTCGACGCCATCCTGAGCAACCCCCCCTATGTCAGCGCGGAAGAGATGCAAACGCTTGCGCCGGAACTGGCGGCGGAACCGGTGATGGCGCTGACCGATGGCGCCGATGGTCTCTCCCTGCTCAGGCGGCTGCTGCGCACGAGCCCGCCCCACCTCAACGATGGCGGCTATCTGATCGTCGAAACCGGCAGTTGCGGCCTGCCGGCATTGGAACCATCCGCCCCGCTGCTGCTAGAGGAGCGGATTTTCGACCTCGCCGGGCTGCTGCGGGGTGGCGTTTATCGCAAAATCGGCAACCATTCGTGACCATGCGCCTGCCTCTCGCCCTTCTCCTCACCCTGCTGCTCTCCGGCTGCGGTTACCACTTGGTCGGCAACGGCAACGCCCCCATCACCAGCGATACCATCGTGGTGGAGGCCGACACTCCGTTGGGAGAGCAGGCAAAAACCATGCTGATCAGGCAGTTGGCGGAAGAGCCGCGCCTCACCGTCGTGGCCGATGCGCCCGCCCCCCACGCCACCCTCCATATCCAGCACCTCACCGAGGCGTGGAGCACCCAAGGGTTCGACGCCAGCGGCATCGCCAACCGCTATCAGATGGTGCTGCAGGGGAGCCTTTGGCTTGAACCCTCCAGCGGCAGTAAAGCCGATGGGTGGCGCAGCGGCACCATCACCCGCAACGAGGAGCTGTTCGCCAGCGGCGGCCCGGTCGCCATCGAGGCCAACCGCAGCCAACTGCGCCGCCAACTGCTAACGCGCTGGGTCACCACGGCGATCAACCGGCTGCGCTCCGGCTTTTAGCGCCCATGCGCATCCGCCCGACCCAACTCGCCGACAGCAACCACCGCGCCTACTACCTCTACGGCGAAGACCGTGACGCAATCCAACTCGCCGCCAACCAACTGCTACAACGGGGAGATAGCGCCATCCCCCGTCTGCGGGTCGATTGCAACGAACTTACCCGCATCGCCAGCGAATGGGGAAACCCTTCACTCTTCGGCCCCTCCGGCTGCATCGGGCTGCTGCGCAACGCCGAGTCCGCCACCCCCAAACAGAGCAAACAACTGCTGGAGATGGTGGAATCGGTACCGCAGGGAAGCATGCTCATCATCTGCGCCAGCGGCGCGATGTGGAAGAAGGCGCTGCACAAAAAGCTGCAGGCGATCCAATCACTCGCCTGCTGCGAATTCACCATCCCGACCCCCGCCCAGTTCAAACAGTGGCTACGGCAGGCCGCCGAGGAGCGCGGGGTGCCACTCGATCAAGAGACGCTGGAGCAGGCGGGGGAGCGGCTGGTGGGGATGCAGCAGGCCGCCGAGCAGTGGTTGCAACGGCTGCAGTGGTACTACGGCGGCAAGCCGGAGGAGCCCGTTCGCTGGCAGATCGCCGGCATCCTGCTGGGCGAACAGGCGCCGGCCGAATTGGAGAGCTGGTGCCACGCCGTGGCCAGCAAATCCCCGCAGGCGCTATCGCTGCAGCGGCGGCTGGTGGATGAACAGCAGGTGCATCCGGTGCAGATGTTAAGCTGGCTCGGCACCCGCATGCAGCAGATCGTCCTCTACCGCTGGCACCAGAGCCGCCAGGCGCGCGACGCCGCCCGCGAAGCCAAGCTGTTCGGCAGCGCCCGCCAACAGGTGCCGCGCGAAGCGGCCGTGTGGTCGGGTGAGGAGATCACCACCCTGCTCCCCCGCATCATCCGCGCCGAACAGCAGCTCAAGGGAGCCAGCATCGAGGCCGACCACATCGTGCTGGAACGGCTGGTACGCGAGCTGATCGCCACCTAGCGAAGACGCCGTTGATGATCCTCGCGGTTGGAAACCGCTCCTACAGGCTGTAGGAGGGGAATCCCTTCCCCGAACCCATTCGTGGCCGCGACGAGCCATCGTTTATGGTACATTCATCATCCCGCGCTACCATCCCGCCCCAATTTTCACGGGAGGTCGTATGGCGCGTTTTTCACTGATGGTTCTGGCAGCGGTAATGGTCATGGCGGTGTGGCCGGCGGATCACGCTGACGCACGCCGTTTCGGCGGCGGGCTCTCGTTCGGATCCCACCACCGCGCCTTTGCCCCCAGCCATGCGCGCGCCCCGTCGCGCCACGCCACCACCCAGCGCGGCAGCCGCCCTACCGCGGGCATGCAACCCCCGCGTCGTAGCGGATGGATGGGAGCGATCGCGGGTCTAGCCATGGGAGGCCTGCTCGGAGCCATGCTCTTCGGTGGCGCCTTCAACGGCATCAATCTGATGGATATCGTGGTGATCGGCGCGATCGCCTTCGGGCTGATGTGGTGGTTTCGGCGCAAGGCGGAGGCACTGGCTGCCCAACAAGCATCCTACGCCAACGCCGCCGCCGATAGCGGCAACCGTAACTACTTCGCCCCCGACACCGATGCCAGCGGCACCGCCACGCAACCAGACACGGCCAAGCCCGATATCGATCGCAGACAGTTTCTCGACGCAGCCCGCGCCATCTTCGTCCGCATGCAGAGCGCGTGGGATCAGCAGGATCTGGACGAAATCCGCCGCTTCTGCCTGCCAGAGGTGGTCGCCCATGTGGAGCAGCAGCTAAGACAACAGCAGGGGCAGCGCAACATTACCGAGGTGGTCACGCTGGATGCCGAGCTCCTCGATAGCTGGATCGAATCCGGCGACGAGTGGGCGGCGGTCGCCTTCACCGCCATGATGAAGGAAGAGACCCTCGCATCCGACGGCCAGCTGCTGGAAACAGCCAACGCACGGGTGGAGGAGATATGGACATTCCGCCACGATCCGCGCAGCGACGACCCCACATGGTTCGTCGCCGGCATCGCCCAGCAACCGTAGGGGTTGACGACTTCGCAAAAAGTCCATGGACGGACTTGTTGCGATCTACTCAGGGGTTGACTCTGCACAGCAGCGTGACTATAATAAAAAAGAATTATCAACAATCGGAGGTTACAATCATCACCCATGGCTAAACAACCATCTACCGAATTGACCAGTCTTGCCCTGTTCAAACGGGATATACGACGCATCGATCGGTTGGATCGTGAAGAGGAGATCCGTCTCGCACGCCGCTGGCGTGACCACCATGACGCCGACGCGGCGCGCACCTTGGTCACCGCCAACCTCTACTCTGTGGACGCCATTGCCCGTGAATACCGCCACTTCGGCCTGCCGGAGATGGATCTGATCCAAGAGGGCGTGCTGGGATTGATGCACGCCATCAAGCGGTTCGACCCCGATCGCGGCTTCCGCCTCGTGACCTACGCGTCGTGGTGGATTCGCGCCTCCATCCACGACTACATCCTGCGTTCTTGGAGCATCGTCAAGCTGGGAACCAACAAGTTGCAGCGCCGCATCTTTGCCGGCCTGAAGAAGGCGCGCAACGCCATCGCCGCCGCCGACGGCCTCGACTGCGACGAGGTCGCCAGCGAGTTCGGCATCGACGCCAATCAGTATCAAGAGACCGCCAACGCCTACCTGAAGCGGGATCTCTCGCTCGATGGCGATAGCGACGGCGCCGCCGTGCTGGAGGCGCTGCCGGCCGACACCCAGTCGCCGGACGCGGCAGTTGAAGAGAGCGACTGGCTGCGCCACCGCAGCGCCAGCCTAGAGCGGGCGATGCAGGCGCTCTCCCCGCGCGACCGCATGATCGTGCGTCAGCGCCACCTGACCGACACCCCCGCCACCCTCAAGGAGCTGGCGGAAGGTTTCGGGGTTTCCATTGAACGGGTGCGCCAACTCGAGTCCCGCGCCATGAAGAAGCTGCGCAAGGAGCTCTCCACCTCGCTCTGCCCGGCGTAAGCCGCCGGCTAGTGCAGCTCGCCGTCCGGAAGCGGCTCCCAAGGCAACTCCGGCATCACATCGTTGGGATCGTAGCGCTCCATCAACACCGCATCGACCCAGGTCGATGCCGGAAAGAGGGCGCCGGACTCCACAATCCGCGCCTCACCGTCGGCATGGAACGCTAGGCACAACTGCAACACATCACCCTGCTGCACATAGCGGCACAGCTGCTCCGGCAGGGTGAGCGGCAGACGATCCGCCCCCACCTCGTCCACACTCAACCAGTGGCTGCAACCCGCGTCAGGCTCCGCCACGCTGACCCGCGCCGTCGCCGACACCAAGGCGGTGACCGGCGAGGAGGCCGCGGCCGGCCTCGCATAGAGCGAGCCAGAGAGCACCAGCTTCTGCAACGCGTGGGCGGCAACGGTTGCCCGTTTCGCCTCGGGCGCCACCTCGTGCAAGGTCTCCGTCAGTATCCGGTGCTGCTCCGCACCCAGCCCCTGTTGGCGCAGCGCGAAGCCGATCCACCGCTCCAGCATCTCCAGCACCCCTTGCAACATCGTGCTGTCGAACGCCAGATCCTTGAGCAGATACCAACCGACAAACTCGCGCAGATGCTCCTCATCAAACCGCTCCATCGTCAGGTTCCCAAGATCGACCGCCGGAGGTTCGCTGTCGCCGTGGAGCATCTGCGTCATCTTGGCATCGAGATCGCGCTCCCACTCCGCGGGCTCGATATCGGCATCCGCCGTCTCGGCGGGAAACAACCCCGACCAGAACTGGAGATAGTCGGCAAGCAGATTGGCGCAACTCTCCGCCATCTGGCCGGCCTCGCGATTGCGGTCATAGTGTTGATGCACAAAGCGTTCTAACGACTGCTGCACGGTAATAGGCATGCACACTCCTTCTCTTTGGTGGTAACTGTCGGCAGGCTTCGGCGCCAACCCAACCTAGGAGACTAATCAAATGCAACTCAATGCGCCAAGCATCCGTCAAGGAATGATCCTTGAGATCGACAACGGACTATGGAAGGTGATGAAAACCCACCATGTCACCCCCGGCAAGGGGGTCGCCTGCATGCAGGTGGAGATCCGCAATATCGAAACCGGCACCAAAAGCAACAAGCGCTTCAACTCCACCGAGCGGGTGGAGCGGGTGGTGCTCAATCAGCGCAACATGCAGTTCCTCTATCAGGACGGCGATGACTACCACTTCATGAACACCGAAACCTTTGATCAGATCGCCCTCAAGGCCGACATGCTGGAGAATGTCATCCCCTACCTGCTGCCGGAGATGATGGTGGTGGTGGAGTTCCACGAAGAACGCCCGCTCAATGTGCAGTTGCCGCAGAGCGTGGAGCTGGTGGTCACCGAATGCGACGCCGCCATCAAGGGGCAAACCGCCACCGGCTCTTTCAAACCGGGCAAACTGGAGACCGGCGCGCCGATCATGGTTCCCCCCTATCTGGAAGCAGGCACCAAGGTACGGGTGAACACCGAAACCGGCGAATACATCGAACGGGCCTGATCCGCTAGAAGCTGTCGAGCAGGGTCGTGATTTCGGCCTTGCCGACGCTGTCCACAATCTGGGCGCGCCCGACACCGCGCATCAGCACCAGCCTTAGCCGCTCGCCGACACTCTTTTTGTCGTGCCCCATGGCGTCGAGCCACTGCGCCGCGGTGAAACTCGGCACCGCAACCGGCAGCTCCGCCGCCTGCAGCAGCGCCACCACCTGCTGCTCCAACCCCGCGGGCGCAAGCCCGACCTGTTCAGAGAGCCTGGCCGCCATCCGCATGCCGATCGCCACCCCTTCGCCATGCAGATAGCGGCGATACCTAGTGATCGCCTCGATCGCGTGGCCGAAGGTGTGCCCCAGATTGAGCAAGGCGCGTTCACCGGCCTCGCGCTCATCACGCATCACCACCTCCGCCTTGTGGCGACAGGAGGTGTGGATCACCTCGGCGATCGCGTCGCTCCGAAGCTGTAGCAGGTCGGGCATCAGCACCTTGAGCCGCTCCGCGAAAGCGGCGTCACGAATCAGACCGTATTTGATCACCTCCGCCAGCCCCGCCCGCAACTGCCGCCCATCCAGCGTGGTGAGCACCAGCGGGTCGATCCACACCAGCTTGGGCTGGTAAAAAGCGCCGATCATATTCTTGCCGTGCGGATGGTTGACCGCCGTTTTGCCCCCCACGCTGGAATCCACCTGCGACAACAGCGTGGTCGGCACCTGCACCAGCGGCACCCCGCGCCGATAACAGGCGGCGGCGAATCCAGCCATGTCCCCGATCACCCCGCCCCCCAGCGCCACCACCGGCTCGTTGCGCGCCAGCTTGCTCTCCATCAGCGCATCCAGCACCAGCGACCAGTTGGCCACCGTCTTGGAGGACTCGCCGTCCGGCAGAATCAAGCTGACACTTTGCCATCCCGCCGCCGACAGGCTCGCCTCAACCCGCGACAGATAGAGCGGCGCCACCACCGTATTGGTCACAATCAGACAACGCCCGGCATCGCCAACCGCCCCCCGCATCGCCTCCCCCACGCGATCAAGCCCTCCGGCCTCAATGGAGATGTCATACGATCGCGCACCAAGATCAACACGGTAATGACAAAAACTGTTCATGGAGACTCCCCACCTTTTCTCAATAGCATGACGACTTCGCAGCGAACGCTAGGCGCAAACAGACCAACTTTCATCGCGGCAAGGATGAGGAGACGGGACTTCGCCGCTTGGACATCGCGCGACACCCCCCCATCATTCGCCGGCTTCAAAACCTTCAACCATCTAGGGGGCATTCGTTGGCTGATTCACAGTTCACCCGCTACCAGGCACAATCGATCGAGCGTAAATGGCAACAGATCTGGGCCGATTCCGGCGATGACGCCGCCAGCGACGACCCCGCCGATCCCCCGTCCGCGCTACTACTGTCTGGAGATGTTCTAGAACAAAATTCAACCCCATCAGGAGAGAGTTAGCTCCCCTTTGGACGAAAAACGGAACAATGCGCGGCATCGGCCTCCAAATACGGCCCTCCAATTAAATCAATGCAGTAGGGAACAGCCGGAAAAACAGCATTCAAACAATCATCAATGGCAGACGGTTTGCCAGGCAGGTTTATTATCAGCGTCTTCCCCCGAATACCCGCCGTCTGACGCGAAAGAATGGCCGTCGGCACAAACTTGAGTGATTCCTGCCGCATCAGTTCACCAAAACCCGGCATCATTTTTTCACACACAGCCTCGGTGGCCTCCGGTGTTACATCACGCACGGCTGGGCCGGTGCCGCCGGTGGTGACAATCAAACAGCAACCTTCATCATCGGCGAGCTCTTTCAGTGTCTTCTCAATAGCGGGCTGATCGTCGGAGATTACGCGCCTGACCGCCTCCCACTCCGAAGTGATCACCCGCTCAAACCATGCCACCATAGCCGGGCCGCCCAAATCCTCATATTCGCCCCGACTGGCGCGATCCGATACCGTCACAAATCCAATCTTTGGTTTCATCTTGTCACCCTTCTTGCAGGCAAGCCGCCTGCTGGAATTCCATGCCTTGCAGCAATTGGATCGTCACCATATCGCCCTTTTTAAACCCTTCCGATTCAGCGGGAATCAACATCAATCCATCGGCCATGGCCATGGACAGCAATACACCGCTGCCCTGCGCGCCGGTTGAAGTCGCCACATAGCCCTGCTCATCGCGACTTAGCGTCACGCGCACAAAATGTGCGCGACCGACCCGGTCTTTCACATCATGAGCCAGACGCGCCATGATCGTGCGCCGGAACAATCGCTTATGCCCCATCATGGCACGGCAGGCAGGTGCAACAAACTGTTCGAAACAGACCATGCTGGCAACCGGATTGCCCGGCAAACCAAATACCAAGCCGTTCTCTGACGTTCCGAAAGCCAGAGGATGCCCGGGACGCATGGCCACGCGCCAGAAATGCATGGTAATGCCGAGTGCATCCAGCATCGGGCGCATAAAGTCGTGGTGGCCGACGGACACGCCACCGGATGCCAGAAGCACATCATATTTCAGCCCTTCGGCCAGTTTGGCGCGTAATTCAATCGGATTGTCATGGGCAATACCAAGCAGGGTCGGTGTGATGCCAATCGATCTACACTGCGCATACAACGCATGCGAATTGGCATCGGGGATTTTGTTTTCATCCACCGGCTCATCGATGCTGTCAAGTTCATCGCCGGTGGAAAGAATCGCCACTGTGGGGCGTGCAAACACTGACACCTCTTTCTGCTTCACCATGGCCAGAATCGCCAATACGCCCGGCGTGATTTCCGTGCCTCTGGTCAGCACGATCTCGCCGTTTCTCAGATTCTCACCCAACGGACGGATATTTGCACCCTGTTTTTGCGGCACAAGAATCGACACCCGATCACCAGCATCCTGCGTATCCTCAACGCGAATCACGGTATCCGCGCCTGCCGGCACCGGCGCACCGGTCATAATCCGAGCCGCTTTACCCGGCAGCACCTTCACCTGCGGCATGACGCCGGCACGGATATCATCCACCACGGTCAGTGCAACCGGCACATCGGTTGTCGCCTCCGCAAGATCGGCAAAGCGCACCGCATATCCGTCCATCGCCGATACATCGTAGGGTGGATGATTACGATTGGCTGAAACATCACAGGCCAGCACCCGATTTAAACTGTCATGCAATGCAACCCGTTCCATGTTCATGCAAGAGGCATGCTCCAGAATGCAGTCTTGTGCTTCAGTCACCGAAAAATAACTCATACCACCTTTCCTTCTTTGGCTTTACTCAGAGCCAACCTTTGTTCAGCCCGGAGCACATCCGTTTGCGTATCCAGATCCATAAAACTTAACAACTCCGAATCAAAAGCTCGCAACTCTTCTTCAGAAATAATGGAGGCATCCACCTTTGCGACCAATGCCCGCAAACTGCGCCGCCCCTCATCCATCCGTGCCTGCATGACCGAAAGGCAAGATTTCGAATAAAATGCAGCCAAAGGCTGAATCACCTGATCAACACATGGGACAACAACATCCTGATTCGCCCGTTTGTCAGCCATTGCGACGACCATCTCAGGTGAGACAAAAGGCATATCACAAGCCAACGCAAACACCCACTGCGAATCCACATGCTCTAGCGCTGTAGCAACCCCCGCCATCGGGCCACGATCACCACCACTA
Source organism: Mariprofundaceae bacterium (assembly GCA_015489095.1). Classification (GTDB taxonomy): domain Bacteria; phylum Pseudomonadota; class Zetaproteobacteria; order Mariprofundales; family J009; genus S009-29. The sequence goes on from WFMN01000088.1 coordinate 10,965, forward strand.
TCGCACAACTGAGGAACCAACAGATGTTCTCTGGGTTCACGAACGCTAATGACGACCGTATCAAAGAGCGGCTGCATATGGCGAATCGCCCGATTCACCAACGAATCATGCCCGAACCGAAGCGATGCCTTATCCTGGCCCATACGTTTCGATTCGCCGCCTGCCAGAATCACTGCTGTACAGTTTTCAATCATGACGACTTCGCAAGAAGTCGGCATCGCGGCCATGGATGGCCGCGCAAATCAAGCGCTTGCGCGAGCAGGCGCTTGATTTGTAAGGGAAGTGAAAACCGCGCTTTTCGCTTCCCGCCAAGCAAAAAGTCCACGGAGGGACTTTTTGCGATCTGCTCAATCATAACCGATCCAGCGCAAGATGAATTCGCATAAATCTTCAATATCATCCAGACCGAATCGTGGCAATCCGGCATGAACGCATGACAGATCCGTCACCACCGCCAGCAATTCATCAGGATGACATCGTAAATGCGTGGATCGCTCGGCTCTTACCACTTCAATTTTATTACCCGGCAGCGAGGCATAACCTTCGACCAGCAACAGATCAAAACCGGCAAAATAGCGATCGGCCAACAAACGTGGAGTCAAATCCTCCCCGACATCCTGAACCATCAGCATCTGCTCCGGTCCAACCAGCAACGAAGCCGCAGCACCGGCCTGTTTATGTCGCCAACTATCCTTGCCGGGCGTATCCATGTCGGGCTGATGATGGCTGTGCTTGATGGCGCCGACGCGCAAACCCCGATGCGTCAATGCTGCAATCAGTTTTTCCATCAGCGTCGTTTTACCGGAATTGGAACGACCAACAATAGAGAGAACCGGAACCCTCATGGGTGCTGTGTTACCCAGGAGACGCCATCCGGGGTTGTCTCTTTCTTCCAGATCGGCACGCGCTTTTTCAGCTCATCAATCAACCATTCACATGCGTCAAATGCCGCCCTCCGATGCTCGGCCCCCACCACAATCAACACAATCCGGTCACCGGCATGCACGGTGGTCACCCGATGAATGATCCGTGCCTCGACAATATCAAATCGATCCAGCGCCTCGGTTCGCAATTCCTGCATGGCTTTTTCCGCCATGCCCGCATATTGCTCGAATTCGATAGAGAACACATCGCGCCCTTCAGAGAAATCACGCGCGCAACCAAGAAACATGACGACGCCACCGATGCGCCCTGAAGTCGCGCGCAGCGCGTCCACTTCAGCCTCAACCGAAAAATCTTCTTCCTGAATGCGAACCGGTTTCATCTACCCACCTGAAAAGGGCGGCATCAACGCCACTTCATCGCCATCATGTACAGGCAATTCCATATCACTGATCTGTTCCTGATTCACGGCCAGCAGCAATGATTCACAATCGCCACATCCGACAGCGGCGATTACGTCGGCAACCGTCATTGCCTCACCTGCATCTAGGCAATACTCCCGTTTTCCAAGACGGTCGGCAATCGAACCGAATATGAGGACTTTCACGCTCATGCGCGCTTCCATTCTCCGGATTTCCCACCGCTTTTCTCTTCAAGCTGAATCGCCGTAATGCGCATGCCTTTATCCATAGCCTTGCACATATCGTAAATGGTCAGAAGCGCCGCGCCGACCGCCGTCAGCGCTTCCATTTCCACACCGGTCTTGCCATTGCATTTGACCGACACTTCAACGCTCAGACCGCAATTCTCTTCCAGTTCCGAAAATGAAACCCTGATGCCGGAAAGCATCAACGGATGGCACATCGGAATCAGTTCCGGGGTTTTTTTCGCTCCCATTACCGCCGCCACATCGGCCACGGCCAGTACATCGCCTTTTTTCAGCTTGCCCTGCTGGATATGTGCAAGCGTTTCCGGCTGCATATGAATCTCACCGCTGGCGATTGCGATGCGCGTCGTCTCATCCTTGGCCGAAACATCGACCATGCGGGCGCGGCCAGATTCATCGAAATGGGTTAGCTCTGTCATGCCAGCATCTCCTGACCAGTTTTGGCCTGCGCAATTTCATGCAACAGTCTGCCTTGTCGCATATGCCAATGTTGATCAGCCAGCATACATGCATCTTCGACATCATGGCTGACCATCAACGCGGGGATTTGCAAACGCCCCTGCAAGGATTTCAAACCTAAACGCAAACGCCGGCGAATCGCGGGGGCCTGCGCTGAAAAAGGTTCATCCAGCAACAGCAGCGATGGTCGCTTATAGATGGCGCGAACCAATGCCACCCGCTGCGCCTCACCTGTGGAGAGCATATAGGGTTTGCGTTGCAGCAACGGCTTAACCTCAAACATATCGGCCAGTTCCGCCAACCATTCCGTCTCCACCGAATCAGTTCCCAGCACGATATTCTTCTCGATGCTCAACCAGGGCAACAGCGCAGTATCAGACCAGACACAACCCGGCCGCCGCTGCTGTGGCGGCAATGAGAATCCGGCAATGCTATCCAGCCAAATTTCACCACCCACAGACAAATGGCCCTCGGCCTGCTCCAGCCCGGCCAGACAGCGCAGCAGCGTTGTTTTTCCCGCCCCGTTTTCACCGGAGATGATGATGATTGCATTCGAAAAACGCGCATCCACCTGCAACTCCAGCATCCCCATGCGAGTCGTGATTTGAATGTGATTCATCGGCCTGCACCCACATCAAACCCACGTTGGTTTATCGCATGGACCAGCGACAACATCACGAACGACACAGCCAGCAGAATCAAAGCCAGCATCCACGCTTGATCTGACTGCTGCATTTCGACCATATCGAACAAGGCAATGCTGGCTACTTTGGTTTCGCCCGGAATCGAACCGCCGACCATCAGCACAACGCCGAATTCACCCATGGTATGGGCAAATGATAGTGCAGCTGCTACCAGCACACCGCCTTTGGCGGCCGGCAACATCACCTTCAACAGAGTCTGCTTCGCACTCATCCCCTGTGTTTGGGCCATCTCCAGCCAGTTCACAGGAATAGCGCGCAATGCCTGCTGCATCGGCTGCACGGCGAACGGCAGGCTGTACAGCACGGAAGCGAACACCATGCCGGAAAATGAAAAAGCCAGCGAACGATCAAAGATGGATTGCCATGCGCCGCCCAAAACCGAATCCGGTGCAATCATCACCAGCACGAAATAGCCCAACACCGTCGGCGGCAACACCAGCGGCAAGGACACGACAACCTCCATTGCGGTGCGGCCCGGAAACGCTTTGAATGCCAGCACATATGCCAGCGGCAATGCAATCAACAACAAAATGACAGTCGTTGCCAAAGCCAGTTGCAAAGAGATGAATAGCGCTTCAAACATCAGCGTGAGCACCCGGCCAGTCGTGTTTGCTGCGGCTTTGCGAGATTGGCCAGCCAGACCTTCGCCAACGCTTTATCTCTCAATAACACAGCCTGGTAGTCAATCTCCGCGATGGCATGCTGTTGCGAGGCCAGCGGCACAAAACCGGCATCGACCAAACCTTGATCCACCATCATGGCGGCTTGCATCGCATTTTGGGCATAGACGAATTTAGGCTTTAAGGCTTCCCATAGCCCCTGATGTTGCAACACGACCCTGGCGGACTTACCGAATGGCGCCACATCGGGATTGGCAATCGCAATATGCTGAATAGCCGGGTTTACAAGCATGCTGAGGTTTGAAATAACTTGTTTGCCGACCTTCACGCCAAGATGACCCTGACCGATTCTAAATCGCGCCTCCCCCTTGTGCCGGCGCATCAGTAGCGACGGTCGCTCATCATCCGCGGCAATAAACAAATCAAACGGCGCGCCCTGCATAATCTGATTGTACAAACGTCCGGTCGAACCCGCTATCAGACGCACCGTAACATGATGCTCCTTCTCAAATGCTTCCGACTTTTGCTGCATCTCCGGATACAAACTCGAAGCTACCGCCACAGTCAGCGTTTCAATCGCAAATGCAGGGGCTGGTAATAAACAAAAGATTATTGGCCACAGGCGAACGCGGATCAACGCTGGTAAAACCTTTATTGCATATTTTACCTTATATCCGTCTTTATCTGTGTTCATCCGTGGCTGAAAATGCATGTTACCCACCAATATGAATCATGGAGCGTTTTTTGCTGTCCGCATCGAAATCGTACAGGCCGATCTCCGGCTTGATCATGGCCGAACGCAAAAACAGCGTGCGGATATCATCATCACTGCCGCCGCTGCGAATCACATCGCGGAGGTTCAGTTGATGATCGGCGGGCAGACATGAGCGCAGCCCGCCGTCGGCGGTCAGGCGAAGACGATTGCAACCTTCACAGAAGCGCGCCGACATCGGCATAATAAAACCGACCACGCCCGACCCATGCCTCAATGGCAAATAGCGCGCCGCTGTATTGCCGGTTTCCAATGCTGCATCCACATCAACACGCGCACGCACATCCCCGCGCTGCAACACCTCATCAATCGAGATATAATGTTGATGCCAATCCATACCCTGTTTCATCGGCATCAGCTCAATAAAACGAATCGTGGCGGCATTATTGGATGCAAAATCGATGAGTTCCGCGACCTCGGAATGTTTATCACCGGCATTGATGTCGCGCATTAATACCGTGTTCAATTTAATCGGAAACAGCCCTGCAGATCCGGCTGCTTCGATGCCGGCCAGCACCGACGCCAGTTCGCCGCCCGTCAGCCTGCGAAAACGCAACGCATTCAGACTATCAATGCTGATATTGACGCGCCCCAGCCCTGCCGATGCCAGATCATGCGCGTATTTGCCCAACAGCGTGGCATTGGTGGTCATGCTCAAGTCGGTGATACCGGGGATGTCGGCCAGCCTCTCCACCAGCCGCGGCAAATCGCGGCGTACCAGCGGTTCACCGCCGGTAATGCGAACCTTGGTCACGCCCAGATCGACCGCCACGCGAACAATGCGCTCGATCTCCTCATAACGCAAAATCCGCGCATGGCTTTCCGCCCGGTATGCATCCGGCGCAGGCCGGCAGTAATCGCAGCGCATATTGCAGCGATCCGTCACCGAAATACGCAAATAAGTCAGCTTGCGACCAAACCGATCCTGCAATTGGTCAGGTTTGCGCGGATAAAAAGCGATTGGTGTCGGGCTCATACGTCCGATAGCAGGCGCTTCATCTCCGGCACGCATGAACCGCAACCAGTGCCGGCCATGGTACAAGCCTTGAGCGCTTCAACAGAATCAGAGCCATCACGAATCGCCGCTTTCAATTCCAGTTCCCCGACATTGTTGCAGGCGCAGATGATTTTTCCCTTGCTGTCTTCCTTGTTGATCGGGCCGCCCGGCGCAAGTAGGTACGGTCGCAACTCACCGACATCGCGACCTTCCAGCATCAGTTTTCTTATCCACTGAGCCTCAACAATATCACCGCCAACCCAGCGCACGGCCATCAACCGACCATCTTCCAGCCATGCTTTACGATTAATGCCATGCTTACGATCCGAATAGGTCAGTGTTTCGATACTCCGACCCTCCTCCAGCATTTGATCCAGACGCTTGTATTTTTCCGCCGCCAGTGGTTTGGTGCAGGCCAGATCAACCGAGGTGACCGGGTGATCACTGCCCGCACAGGAAACCACGCCATAGGTGTAGCCCTCAATCATCTTCCTGCCCAGTTCAAGTTTAGAACCGGCCATCAGCATCACACCGCGCCATGCCGGTTCGAAACGTTCCACCTGAACCGCCGTATGTTTAAACTCCGGTTGTTTGGAAACAGGATCCACCGCAACACGCGTCAGGCTGTTCGCGCGCCCCTTGCGCGCCGTCATCCTGCCCCAGTGCATCGGCAGAAAGAGCATATCGGGCCGTATATCCCGACTAAGCGTTACCGGCACAATCACATCCCCCCGCCGGGAGGTAACGCGCACCAGATCCTCTTCATCAATCCCATATTTCGCTGCGACATCAGGATAAATCTGCAGACGAGGCAGCGGCAAATGCTGCATCAGCGAAGGCACCTGTCCGGTTTTGGTCATGGTATGCCACTGATCACGTATACGTCCGGTGGTAAGCGATAGCGGATACGCATCGTCGGTCGGTTCTGCAACCGGTCTGTAGCTCATATCGATAAAGCGCGCTCTGGCATCATCCGTTTCAAAGCGGCCATCCGAATAGAGCCGCTTTTCACAATTCGGCCGGGAACCCTCAGGATAGGGCCACTGCTGCGGCCCGTATTCATCCAGGACAGCGTATGAGAGGCCGCTGATATCAATATCCGTATGGGCCGTAAGTGCGCAGTGTTCGCGGAACACGTCTTCACTCTTTTCATATGCGAATGCGGATTGCCAGTCCCTCCCCAGATGCCGACCCAGATGCAGCGCAAAATCCGTGGTGATTTTCCAGTCCGGACGGGCCAGACCGGGCGCGGGAAATGCCTGCTGCAGATGGGTAATGCAGCGCTCCGAATTGGTTACGCAGCCCTCTTTTTCAGCCCATCCGGCAGCCGGAAACAGGATATGGGCGAAGCGGGTCGTATCGGTGGGGTGATAGGCATCGGAGACCATAACCATTTCGGCTTTTTTCAGCGCGGACTCGGCACGTTTGGCATCGGGCAGGGAAACCATCGGATTGGTGCAGGCAATCCACACAGCTTTGACCTTGCCGGCATCAATCGCGTCAAACAACTCGGTTGCCGTCAAACCCGGTTTTTCAGAAATCCTTTCCACGCCCCAAAAGCGGGCCACCTCCTGCCGGTGTTCCGAATTGGTGTAATCGCGATGCGCCGCCAGCATATTGGCCAATCCCCCCACCTCCCGGCCGCCCATGGCATTGGACTGCCCGGTCAGCGAGAACGGCCCGCAGCCGGGCCGGCCGATCTGTCCCGTGGCCAGATGCAGATTGATTAATGCGTTGCTCTTATCCGTCCCCGATGTCGACTGATTCATGCCCTGACACCAGAATGACATGGTTTTGTTTTCGGCAAACCAGAAGGCAGCACGCACAATATCAGCCGCTTCAAGACCGCAGATTGATGCCGCCTTTCGCGGCGTCATGGACAATGCCCTTGCTGCAACCTCTTCGAAGCCATTGGTGTGCTGTTCAATGTATGCATGGTCTACCAAATCCTCCCATAGCAAGACGTTAAGCATCGCTTGCATCAATGCGATGTCTGTGCCCGGTCTGAGAGGCAGATATAAATCCGCAATTGAGCAGGTGTCGGTGCGACGCGGGTCGGCAACCACCACCTTCAAATCAGGATTGGATTCCTTCGCCGCCTCCATGCGACGAAATACAATCGGGTGTGCATAAGCCGGATTAGCCCCGATAATAAAAAAGGATTCCGCCAGTTCGATATCCGCATAGCAGCCCGGCGGGCCATCGGCTCCGAAAGCGCGTTTATAGCCGGCAACGGCAGACGACATACACAGGCGCGAATTGGTATCGACATTATTGCTGCCGATAAACCCTTTCATCAGCTTGTTAAACACATAATAGTCTTCAGTCAGCAGTTGTCCCGAGATATAAAACGCCACGGCGTCGGAGCCATGCGCGCGGATAATTTCAGCAAATTTCCGAGCGCCATGATCAAGCGCCGTGTCCCAATCCACGGGCGCGAACGGCGCGTCCAGGGATGTGCGTAGTTTCGGACGCAACAGTCGGTCTTCCGTGCGCACCGTATGATGCAGTTCACGCCCCTTCGAGCAAAGCATGCCGCGGTTGGTGGGATGTCTTTCATCACCGCCCAGAGAAACAATCCGCTCGCCGTCGGTTTCCAGTCGAATCCCGCAACCCGTGCCGCAATAGGAACAGACGCTGTTTACTGTTCGGGTCATTCCAACTCCTGAGTTTTATACATAAAAGCTACTCACCGCAGAGTACGCAAAGGACGCGGAGGAGAACCAATCATATCTAATTCATAGTTGTGTCCATTCGCATTCATCTGCCCCTCAGTGTAGCCACTCTGGATACGCACCACAGACATTTCCTTTGGACACCATCCACCTTCGAGTTTCAGTCTTTGACTTTGACCTTCCTCTGCGTCCTTTGCGTACTCTGCGGTGAAAGGGTTTTGACTTGATCCGAACTACAGGCTTAAAAACACCTGACCGCTTTCGACTTTCACCGGATAGGTTCTGACACAACCTTCGTCGGGGGCGGCGACCTGGCCATCATCGAGATGAATACGCCAGTTATGCAGCGGGCAGAGAACATCATCACCCGAAACAATGCCCTCGGCCAGCGGTCCCTGCTTATGCGGACAGC
>WFMN01000089.1 GCA_015489095.1 Mariprofundaceae bacterium
GAATCGCTGAAGCTGATGACCGACCTTGTGGAGCATCTGGATGCCAAATACTTGCTGATCTCGTTCAACGACGAGGGTTTCATTCCTCCCAATGAGATGCGCTCGATGCTGAACCGCTTCGGTTCTGTCGAGACGATTGAAATGAAGTACAACGCGTTCCGGGGAAGTCGAAGTTTTGAGAATCGGTCTATTCATGTGACGGAGCATCTGTTCCTGGTCGAAAGGAGGTAGACATATGGCACGCAAACATCAACTACGCACCCAACGCACTGGTACGATCATTAATGTTACATCGAAGAAGCAGGAGTCGGACATTATCAAGGCGCTGAATCTGGTTGTTGCGCATTTGCAGACCAAGTTCGGTACAAGGATCACCCTTGTTCATGAGAAGCAATGGTATCTGTATAAGATTGTCTCGGGGCTCCGGCATACATATCCCGATGTTGAATTTCATTATCATTTCAACACCAGCTCCATTCGACCGGACGGGGGTATTCTTTATATTCAAGGTTCGGATGAGGATGAAATCGGTTACCCCATCTTGATATCTGAGGTAAAAAACCAAGGAACGAACGATCTCAGAGCCAAAGAAGGCTTGCCAAAGCAATCCAAGGGTAATGCGATTGAGCGACTGGGCAAGAACCTGATCGGACTCCGTGCTGCGCTCATGCGAGAGAGCATCTTCCCTTTTGTCTGCTTCGGATACGGATGCGATTTTGAGAGCGATTCCTCGATCCTTGACCGGGTGTCAACGATGGCCATGTTTGGCAAGCTGAACACCACATACTTGCACAACGAAGAACAGGGCAAGTTCAATCGGGGTAGCTTTTACTTCCGTCCTCAGAGATGGACGGTAGATGAGATGGCTGATGTGATGAAAGACATTGCTGAGCGATCCGTGTTGTATTACTTCTCGAAATACAAAGAGGATCATTTCAAACGCGAGCGATGATGATGGAGGTTTCAGCAGAGATGGGAACGGTCGGACTTGGTCACTCGGTGCAACAGCTTCAGGGTCTGTTGTACCGGGAGGCCGATGACATTGTCCAACGGGCCGTCGATGGCGGTGATGAAGCTGGCGGCGCCCTCCTGAATGGCGTAGCCGCCTGCCTTGTCCAGCACTTGGTTGTGCTGCAGGTAGCAGGTAATCTCGGTATCGCTGATGGGGCGAAAGCGAACGCGGGTGGCGACGAGCGCGGTTTCGTGGCGGCCTTGGTAGCCCACCGCCACGCCGCTGAACACGGTGTGTTCCCGTCCGGAGAGCTGCCGGATCATCGTGTTTGCTTCTGCGAGGGTGGCTGGTTGGCCTAGGGCGCGGCCTTCGAGCGCCACCAGTGTGTCGGCGGCGATCACCGCCAACCCTGCCTCCGTGCAACTTTGCAGCTTCAGACTGGCAAGGCGCACCACCTGATCTTCCACCGATTCGCCGGCGATCGGCGACTCATCGACATCTTGCGGCGCGACAACCACCTCCACGCCCGCCGCCTTGAGCAGCGCGCGCCGCCTAGGCGAGGCAGAGGCGAGTACGACCCTCACTTGGTGTCTGGTTTTGCGGTTGATTTCGGTGTTGGCTTCGGTTTTTCGGCGCGCCAGGCCGATGGCGCTCTGCCCAGTTGCCACGCCAGCGAGCGATTGACGCTGAGGATGGCGTTGCTGCCGGCCTGTCGTACGGTGGTGGAGATGAGGTCGGTGCCGGGTTTGCCGATCAACAGATCCAGCAGCGGCTTGCCGGCATCGCCCAGCAGCGTCAGCCGATCGGCATCGTCGCCCAAGCGGAAGCGGGTGAAGTTGTCGGGGTTATTGGAGATCAACCGCTGCGGCGCCATCGCGGTCACATCATTCAGCAGGCGGGTCACCTGCTCCTTGTTGGCGGCCACCTCGCCGTAGCGATCCTTCACCATCCATTGTTCGCCGTTTCTGTGGAGTTGCACCGTGGTTGCACCGTGGTGAATCTGGATCGCCCTCACCTGTTTCGGCGTAACCTTCGGCCACTGCTGTAGTACCGCCTCGCTGTTGGCGCCAACCGCGCGCGGCGCGCGCTGCGACTGTTGCCACGCCACGGCCGTTGCCACCACGATAACGGCGATGATTGCGGCATAGCGAATCATGTCATCGCGCTCCGGCGTACCCGCATCCGCCAGCGAGCGATGGCCGCCAGTGCGACCAACAGCGGCAAGGCAAAGGTCCAGATCGCCTTCCAGATCGCGCGGGAATCGCTGTCCAGTTTCTCCAGCGGCCGTTCGGTCACCCCACGCGAGCGCAGGTGAATCAGGTCGCCATTGCCGCTGATCCAGTCGAGGGCGTTAAGGGCAAACAGCCCGTTGTCGCCATCCATGAAGGTGTCGTCCAGCAGCGCCGGCGCGCCGATCACCATCAGCCGCTGGCTGGCGGCTTCGGTACGCGGGGGCTGCTTGCGTTCATCATCGCTCAGCCCCTTTTCCGGCGCCTTACGATGGCCGTGGAGTGCGCCTTGTTTGCTCACTGCCACCACCTGCGGCGCGCGCTGCACGCCGGCGAGGCGACTGGCGATCGAGCGCAGCGGATCGACATCGAACGGCGGCCCGTTCTGCACCGCGGAATCGCCGCTGGTGCGCATCAACACGGTACAGTCGTTCTCCTCCACGCACGCCAGCGGCGAGACAAACGGCAGCGACACCTGCTTCAACCCTTGGGTGGCGATCGCCTGTTGGTTTAGATCGTGTATCGCCGGCATGAAGGGGTAATCGACCGCCGAGCGGAACATGAACATCCCCTGGCGCTGGTTGACCATCACCCGGCTGGCATCGCGATCGATCACCAGCCCCGGCCGTACCACCACGCCGAGATCCTCCCGCAGCCAGTCGTTGGTGTAGGGATCGACCGCCTGCACCTGAAACCCCCGCTGCAACTGCGGCAGCGCGTTGCCCGCCAGCACCAGTACTCCGTTGCCGCGCAGGCGGAACTGCTCGACGCGGTAGCGGAAGAGATCGGAAGGGGGCTTGTTGAGCCCCGCGATGACCAGCCCGCGCAGGTCGGCCGGTAGCGGCTCCTTGTCGGGATTGACGGAGCGTAGCTGGTAGTCATCGCCGGCAAGCTGTTGCAGGCGCTGCATGGTGGTGAGCGTGCTGCTGCCGAAGGCATCGACCACACCGATCTTCAGCTGGCC
>WFMN01000090.1 GCA_015489095.1 Mariprofundaceae bacterium
CCGCCAGCAGCCGCTCCTCCCAGCGCAGGCGGTGGGGGCGGCTGGCGGTGACCAGTTGCGCCAGCGGCGTGCCGTCATGCTCGTGCCAGAGCACCGGGATCCCCTTTCTCGCGCAGGCGATCAACACCGCCTCGTCGATGCCGCAGTTGACTGGCGCGATCAGGCGGGAGATGCGGTTGAGCGGCAGGCGGCTTCCGGCGCGGCCTGCTGCCGACAGCACCAGACTCGGTCCGTCATCGAGCCGTACCCGCGCCCGCGAACCGAGGTAGAGCGGCAGCCTTGCGCTCATCCATGATCCCATTGCAAAAAGTCCGACCGTGGCGATTCGCGGTCGGAGACCGCTCCTACAGCCCGTAGGAGGGGAATCCTTTCCCCGAACCCGTCCACGGCCGCGATGCCGACATGTCGCAACATTGTCATCGGTAGCCGATCCCCTCGCGCCGAAGCAGCGGAATACCATGCTGAAGGGCGCGGCGCAGGGTGGGGGCGAACCGCTCCCAAGCGGCGTAGAAACGGCCGCGCCCCGCCTTGCCTAGGCGGCAGGCGCCCTGCTGGATCACGAAATGGTCGGGGCGGAGCCACCGCCGGCGGAAGAGATCGAGCGCGAAACGATCCACCGCCGGCCTAAGCGGCTCGATTAGGTCGCAGGCGAGCGATTCGCGGCTGTACTCGGCGGCGTGGAGAAAGCCGATGCAGGGGTCGAATCCGGCGGCGAGTAGCGCGCGCACGGCGTCGAAGTGGAGTAGGGTGTAGCCGAGCGAGAGCAGGGCGTTGAGCGGATCGGTCGGCGGCCGGCGCTTGCGGCCGCTGAAGCCGAGCGACTCCGGCAGCACCGCGGCCAGCGCCGCGAAATAGAGGGCGGCGGCGCCCCCCTCGATCCCCCGGATCTGCCCCACACTCAGGGTGGCATCTTCCCTGAGGCGGCGGGCGAGCCCCGGAAGGGTGCGCAGCGCCTCGCGCAGTTCCGGTGCGGTCGCGGTGAAGCCCAGCAGCGTGCGCCGTTGGGAGTGGAGCTTCATCCTTACCAGCACGGCGGCGATGCGGGCGGCGCGCACAGGGTTGCAGGCGGCCTGGTACTGCGCCAGCCGGAGCGCGTGGTCGCGGCCGTGGGGCGGGGTGACGATCGCGGTGCGGCGGTGGTCGCGCGGAGAGAGGATCAAGAGCGCGATGCCGGCCTCGGAGAGCGCGGCGAGCAGCGAGGAGTGGAGATCGACGGCGGCGGTCACCACCACCCGCTCCACCATCGGCAGTGGGATGTGCTGCGGCCGCGCCCCATCGGGCAGGGCGATGCGGATGCGGCCGTCGCGCAGCGAGAGGCTGCTCCCCTTGCGGTCGATGATCAGGGTCTGCATGGTGGGTGGTCGTATCCTCCCGCGGGGTTCATCCGTAATAGAAAAGATGGGGATCGGCCGGCGGCAGGGCGAGGCCGAGCAGTTGCGGCGTGAGGCGCGGATCGAGGCGAAGCAGAAAGAATCGATCCTCGCCGAGATCAAGCTCCCCCTTGGTTGCGGCAAGCAGCTCCTTGCGCTCGTGGGCGCTCAGCCAACACTCGAAAACCGACTTCTGCCCGCCGGTGGCGTAGCGCTTGACCGTGGCCAATACCCGCTGCAAGCGGGCGGGCTCGGTCACATCGTAGGCGGCAAGATAGAGGTGGCGTCGCATGGGGCGAATGGTGGCGGGGTGATCCGGCGCGCGCAGCAGTCGCAAGCTTGCGAAGCCGGGAAGCGCGCGGTCTGGTTGTAGGAGCGGTCTCCAGACCGCGAAAGGGGGAGGATGGATTCGCGGTCTGGAGACCGCTCCTACGAGGCTTTTCGCACCTCGTACTCCTCCAGCCGGGCGTGGCAGCGCTCCATGTCGTCGGCGGAGAGCTCCCGCCCGCGCATATCTGGCGGCAGATCGAGACTTAGATGGAGATAACGCGCGCCCCGCGCGCAGATCTCGGCGGCGAGATGCACCGGCAGCGTGCCGATCACCGTGTCGCCGGCGGCAACATCGGCCGGATCGAGATGGGCGACCCGCCGATCGACCGCGATCCCCCGCCGCGCCGCCCACGCCACCGCGCCCGAATGGCGGGAGACGAACCAGACCCTTTCACCCACGGCGAAGCTCCTTCATCAGCCCGCGCAGCGTGGCGGCAAGCGTCGTCTCGTCGCGCATGATCCGCTCGACATCGTGGCTGCGTTTGCGTGTGCCGTGGGCGATCTGGTTGCGCAGGCTGTTGAGCCGCCTGTATTGGCCGTTCGATTCGCGCAGTTCCTCATGCAGATCTCTGCGGGCGTCAAAGCCCGCGGCATCCATGCCCCGGCGCTCCAGCTCGGCGGTGAGCGCAGCCTCCAGCGCCAGCAGCGCGGCGCGGAAGTAGTCGCGACGATTAAGGTACTCCTCGGCCAGCGCCCACTCCTTCGCCGAGAGCGCGGGTTTGCGGAACCAGTCCAGCCGTTCGGCGAGCAGCGGCGCGAACATCGCGGCCGCCGGAAAACGCGCGCCGTCGATTCCCTCCAGCGAGCGATGAAGCGTGGAGATGCGCCGCGCCGCGTCGCGCACATTGCCCGTGCGTTCGAAGAAGGCCGCTTCGGCGAGCCGCCCGGCTTCCTCGACGCCGGCCGCTTCCAGTAGGGTCGCGAAGACCGAATAGTCCCCATCCTTGTCGAACTGCCGGAGCGCGCCAATCCAGCGCCCGAAGCGGAGCAGGCCGTCGAGCCGCGCCACCGGTGTGTTGTTCCGCGCATCCCTTGCCTCGAACATGCCGTAGTGGATGCCGGCGATCTTGAGCCCGCGCACCACCTCCAAGTAGAAGGCGGCCATCAGGGCCAGCATCGGCAGCGAGCGGAAGCCGTGGGTCACATCGAGATGGACGCGCCTCATCCCCTCGGCGGCTTCCGCCATCGCGTGCAGGATGGCCACCTGTTCGGTCTCGTCGAGGCCGAACGGGATCAGCCCGAGCCGCGCCTCGCAGCCCCAGCTTGTCGCCACCGCCTCCGCCACCCGATCGAGCAGCGGCTGATCCACCGCCGCGCGATCGATGGCGTCGGTAACCTCCGACCAGAGCTCCGCGCCGGCGTCGCAGTCCTCGGCCAGCACATCCCACATGCTGCTCGCGGTGCCAAGGATCACGATCCGGTCGGGGTCGAGGCGTTGGCGCAACGCCCGCGCGAAGTAGCGCGTCTCGACCACCTCGCCGTCCGGAAAGCGGTAGGCGGCCGGACGGTAACCGCCCTCGACGCGGCGCTGCTTGCCGAGGAAGGAAATCAAAGCGGTTTTCATGACTACTCCTTTAACCACGCCGACGCTGCAGATTGCGCACCCGAATGCGGGCGCGGCTCATCCGCTCGCGCAGGCCGCCCTCGTTGAGGAAATCCCGCTCTAGGTGTCGAATCTGTTGATCGAGCAGATAATTGGCCTGATGGATCAGGCAGATGGCGATGTTGGCGACGGTTTCCGCCGGCCGGGTTTCGATGAACGCTTGATAGCTCTGATAGGACTTATGGGGCTGATAGGCCAGCTTGCGGACATATTGGGCCTCTCTGGAGTTTTTGTCCCAGAGCGGAAGGTTGCGCACGCGCAGGAAATCGCGGTAATCCTCGAGCAGCTCCTCCAACGAGGCGCGGGCGACATTGGTGAGCTTGATTTCCATCTCTTTCGAGGTGGAAGCCGCCTTGCTGCCCTCGACGATGTTCTGTTTGCCGGAGCGTGCCGCCTGCACCATCTGATCGATGGTGCGATCGCCCCTACGCAGGAATCGCTCGCAAAAGCGGTAGGTGAGATCGTAGATAATGACCGTTTTCTGGTACGAGAGCAGCTGCTCGTAGTTCCCGTGCGGCGGCAGCATGCGCACCGTGCTCATCGGCGGCACCCATGGGGCTTATGGGACATATAAGTCATATAAGACCTATTTGATCTTGCGTATTTTTTCCAGCCGAGCACGCTGTTTGGCCTCCCATGACTTGCGCCTTTTTGGTGTTAGGTCGGGGTGTCGCCAGCCATGCTTGACTAGGGTTTGTTCGATCCAGTCGGCGCATTCGCATTTTGCGTGGTGATCCCAGCCCTCGGCTCGACTGATCAAACGCTTGATCAGGCCACGCAATTCGCCGAAGCCGCTGTTATCGAGCGAGCTCAAGCGTGATTGCAGACCGGCGAGCTTCTCTTCCGCTTCTTTCAAGACGCGCTGGTATTCCGGCATGGCGGCAATTTCCGCCCGACGGCGCGCCTCTTCCTCCGCCCGCCTGCGCGATTCCTCTGCCTTGCGCCTCGCTTCTTCCTCCCGTCGCAGCCGCTCTTCTTCGGCCATGCGTCGCGCCTCTTCTTCCTGCCTGCGCCTAGCCGCGATGGCGGGATCTTCGATCATCGCCCCGTAGCCGACGCTCGTCTTGGCGCCGAAGCCGAGCCAGTCGAAGGCGTGGGTGAAGCACTGTTTCAGCACTTCTTTCCAGTGGCAATCGCCGGCATCGCCGATCTTTTGCACGAAGAAATGAAACTTCGCGCCCGGCGCGACGGCGAGGAACGGAATCGGATTCGGCTTCTCCGAATCGTGCGGGGTGCCGCCGTTCTGCAGGTAGCCGGAATGGTGCGGTGTCATAATCTCGACGGTGAGATTGCCCTGCGGGAAGGTGCCTTGCGGGAAGGCGTCCCAGAAGTTCAGCGCGCCCTGCCGACCAGCATCCTCCGCGTTGCCGGCGCCGAAGAGCAATCCGATGGTCGCCTCGTCAACCCCAACCTCGCGGGCGGCATCGCGCAACACACCCTTGATCGACGATCCGGGCAGATAGGGCAGACCAAAGGGGTTCAGAAACGCGAAGCCGTTCTCCAGCGGATGCTCGTAGCCCATGCCGGTGACGAACGGGGCGGTGGATCGGGCGACGGTGGTGAAGGCATCATCGCCCAGCCGGGCTGCCATGTCCGTCTGTCGCCGCACAAGCGCATCCGGCATCCACTTCCAGTTCGGATCATCGCCCTCGACCACCTGTTTCAGTGAGCCCTTCTTATCGTGATCCGCCAGCTTCCAGTCATCGATCCAGCCCCGGAAATAGAGGCTGAAGCGGTGACCCGGCGGGGTGCGGGCGATTTCGGATTCCGGGATGTATTGGGGAACAGCCGCGCGCATCAATGCCTCCTGTTAGAATCCGCGAACTGCCTGAGCCAGCGCAAAAGGTGCATCGTCTCCTCGGTCGCCAGCCGGTATTGCTCGCTCTCGGCTTGGAACATCGCGTTCATCATCGCCGAATAGTCTCGTGGCATGCCGAACTGCCGTCCCAGCCATTCGAGAATGTCCGCCTTGAGCTGCCGATGGTGCGGCTTGTCCTTGCTGGCGAAGAAGGCCAGCGTCTGTATCAGACCGTTGTTCATGACCAGCGCCGGCGCGGCCTTGGCGAGGTTCCTGTAGCTCTCGTAGTCGTTGTTCAGCCGCGATCTCGCCTCTTCCACCCGATCCCAGGCGAAGGCGGCGCGCCTCTGATCAAGATCAGGCATCGCTCCCACCTCCCACGAAGTTCAGCGCCACCAGTCCGCGGCCGGTGGTGGCGTCGCCGCCGATCTGCACCGCCTCGCCGTTCAACGCCCCTTCGACATGCTCCAGCACGGCCTCGGCCAGCAGGCCGCCATCCTTCACCCGCTCGCGGCTGGCCATCGCGAGCGACAGCAGGATCGTCTCCGGCGGCAGATTCTCGGTGTAGAACAGCCCGCCATCGGCCGCCGTGCCGGTCTCGTCGTCGATGCGCACATGCGCCTCGACCACGGTGGACTGCTTGACGAACCAGGTGAAATCGGTGTCCGAGAGCAGCACGAGATCCTTCTTCAGCTTCTCGTTGAAATGGCCGCCGCCGGGGATGGCGAAGTCGGCGAGGTCGTTCGCAATGGCCTGCAAGGCTTCATCCCCTTCGTTTATCACTCCGAATACCTGCGCCTCCAGCAACAGCTCGCCATTCGATTTCAGGCCGCTGTCCAGAATCGCCGTCTGTCCATCCTGCAAGTCCGGCCATTGCCACCCCTCCGCCTTGCCGCACAACGCCAGCATCCGCTTCGCCCGCGCCAGCGCGTTCGGCGAGGTGGCATAGACAAAGCCGCGTTTGACCGCGCGCACCGGGAAGGCGACAAGCTGGGCGTCGGTGAAGCTGACCGCGCCGGCCTGCAGCTCGGAGCTTCCGGCCTCGGGCCCGAAGAGGCGTTCTAGGAGCTTCTTCTTTTCCTTGTCGTCCCGCACACCCCACTTGCACCACAGGTGATGGCGCAGCGCCCCCTTGACGCCGGAGCCGGCGATCACCGGGTGGTCCGTGTGTTTCTCGCGCTGGATCGGGTTGTCCACCAGCCCGAAGGCCTGCCCCGCGCCGGCGTGCACCGGTGTCGCGCAGTAGATGAACATCGCCTTGTGTTTCTCAAACATCGCTTCTCTCCTTGATGAGATCGCAAAAAGTCCATCCATGGACTTTTTGCTCGACGGATCGTGCAAGGCGCGACTTGCACGCTCCTTACAAATCAACGACTTGCTTCGCGTATCGTTGATTTGCGCGGCCGTCCATGGCCGCGATGACGACTTATTGCGAAGTCGTCTTGTTCCAGTTTCCGATCAAGCAGCCATTGAACCCTTCCGCGCGCCGCGCGGCATCGGGAGCGGGCAGACCATCGCGCGCCAGCCGCCGCAGGCTCTCGACATCGCCCTCGAAGCTCTCGAACCAATAGACGCTGCCCGAGGGCGCCGCGCGTTCAGCCGCCTTCGGCGCGCGGGCTGCCAGATCCCAGCCGGAGATCACCTCGGCGCGGGAGACCACCGCCGCGACCAGCCGCGCGCTCTCCAAGGGAGGCCGCCAGCCGCCCTCGAACAGCCCCGGGCTGGTCAGCATCAGCCGGAAGCGGCCGGTTTGTGCGATTGCGCCCCAGTCCGGCTCGGGCCAGGCGACATCGGCGATTGCCACCTCCGCGCCGCGCCCGTCGCCGCCGAGCCGCACCAGGCCCGATCGCGGCAGCATCCCGTCCGCCCCGCTCACCTCGGCGAGCAGCCCGATGCCCTCGGCAAACGCCATCGCGTCGCTGGTGTAGATGCGGCCATCGCCCGCAGCACGCTTGTCCGCATCCATGCCGATGCCGAGCCGGGCGTCGATTTTCCATAGCGCCTCCGCGTGGATCAGATGCGCGCCACTCACCGCCTCGTCGTGCAGCCAGGCGGCGATCCCCGCCCGATTCAGAAACCACCCGGAACGCGGCTTCTCCTGCTTGCCGATGCGCAGAATCGGCAGCGCGTCCGTCGCCGCGTTTGACTCCACCCCTTCCGGCAGCGGCGCGGGCGCAAGGCGGTGGAGCTTGGGCTTCTCCTTCGCGCCCGTCGCCAGCCAGTCGGCCGGCAGCGGCAAGAGCGGTTCCACGCCCGCTCCCACGCGGCGGGCGAGACAGAAGCGCGCCAGCCGGAAGGTTCCCGGCTCCTTGGGCGTGCCAAGAGATCGGCCGAGCGAACCATCCATTCGCTCGCCCTGCGATGCAAACGCCGCCGGATTCACCCCCGCATCCACCAGCATCCGCGAGCGGATCGCGCCCGCGGCCACGCTGGGCCAGGGCGGCATCACCGCCCCGGCATCGTCGCCCGCCGCGCCGAAGAGCTTGTTGCCGCGCAGGTAGAGCAGATCCAGCGGTTTCAGGAACAGGCCATGGCTCATCCTTCTCCTCCCCCTTCGTGATCCTCCCGGAGCAAGGCGCTGATCCGCTCCTGAATCGCGGGAAGCTTTTGCTCGATCACACCCCAAACCACCTCGGGATCGATGTCGAAATAGTCGTGCGTCAGGACATTCCGAAATCCCGCCATCTCTCGCCATGGAAGCTCGGGATGGTTGCGTTTCACCTGTTCGCTGACGCGCTGTGAGGATTCCATCATGATCTGCAGCTTGCGCAGGCAGGCATCCTGGATCAGCGGGGATTGCATGAACCGTTCCTTGCCATCCACAACAT
>WFMN01000091.1 GCA_015489095.1 Mariprofundaceae bacterium
GACACAAAGGAAAACCTTACCCTCCGTGTCTCCGTGCCTCTGTGGTAAAAGTGCCTCTGTGGTGAAAAACTACCGGTTCTGCTTCAACCAAGCGATCACCGCCGCGCGGTCGCGGGCGGCGAGCGGCGCCAGATACATCGGGGTGTTGACCTTCACCGCGCGCGGGTTGGTCAGCCAGCGATCGAGCGCCGCCGCGTCCCACACCTTGAACGGCACCCCGCGGATCGACGGCGCACGCCCATACACCCCCAGCAGCCCGGGGCCGATCCGCCGCTGACCGCGCGTGAGGAAATGGCACGCCTGACAGCGCACCTCTGCCACCACCAGACCGCGCTGCGCCAATGAGGCGGCCGCCGCCGAAGAGGGCGGCAGGCCGATCAACAGCAGCGCCGCCGCAACCAACAGCGCCCTCACCGCGCTCCCCTCGGCGCAAGGTCAAACACCAACTCGCCCTTTTTTCCGCCGCGCTCCAGGCGGACGAACAGCTGATCCTTGTGGATATCCTTCACCATCAGTGCCCGGCGGAACACGCCCAGCGCGCCATCGGGGATCGCCTGTTTCCAGTCGGAGGAGGTGGTACGGATATGCACCAGCAGGTCGTTGACAAAGCCGTGCTGCGGCCGGTTGGCGATCACCAGAAACTCGTTCATCCCCTCTCTGATCTGGACAGGTCGGGTTTCGATGCGAAACACCATCTCCTGCCACCGCTGCGGCGGCGGGCTCCACGCCGCCTGCTCCTCTCCACATCCCGCCAGCAACGCCGCCAGCATGAATGCCATCGCCCACCGCGTCATTTTGCCTTCGCTCCCGCCTGCAGGAATGCGAGCAGCAGGGCGCGCTCGTCCGGCGCGATCTCTCCCAGCCCGCGCTGCACCCGGTGCAGCTCCATCCGCGCCACCACCTGCGGCCACTCGGCGGCGGTGTGGCGTGTGGCGTTGGGCGGGGCGTGACAGCTCCCGCAGTTCTTGCCGAGCGCCACCGCCCCGGGCTCGCCCGCCTGCGGCGCGGCGGCGGGCGCACCCTTCTGCTCCTGCTGCGGCTGCGAGCAGCCGATCAACAGCAGCGCCAGCCAGAACCACCTCATTCCTTCTCGCTCCGCGATGGATCAACCTCTTCGTCCTCCTCGGCGGGGGAGAATTGGTTGATCATGAAATTGATGAAAAAGGCGCCGATCAAGAAGTAGATCACCGCGTAGAGATGTCCCCAGGTAAACCAAGGCCGCGGATGGTCGGGGCGATCGCCCCAAAACGGCAGCGTCAGCGTAAAGGCCACCAGCCCCACCATCGCAATCACGGCGTAAAACCAACGCGGGATCCGCTTCTGCCCCTTGGGGATCTGCTCCACCAACTCCCAATCTTCCAGCCCCCGTTTGGCGATGCGCTCCTCGTCGCTGGCGTAGCCGAAGTGGTCGTCCGGTAGCTTGCCCCACTCCTTGTTGACCGCGCCCAACGGCGCGCGGGACTCCGGTTGATCGTGATCGTGTGTACTCATGGTTACCCCCTATCGTTCGCCTTGCATCCCATGCCCAGCAGCAGCGCACCGACCACCCCCGAGAGCAGCGACGCGATGAGAATGGCCAGTTTATCCGTGTAGTGAAACAGGGTGTCATCCTCAAACGCTAACGACACGATGAACAGGCTCATCGTAAAACCGATCCCCGTCAATACCGAAATGCCGGCAAACTGCCGCCAGTTGCTCCCCTCCGGCAGGGAGGCGAGGCCGAAACGGATCGCCAGCCAACCGCAACCGAACACGCCGAGCGGCTTGCCGATCACCAGCCCGCACAGGATACCCAGCGGCACGCCCCCCGCCATCTGGGCAAGCGAGATCGCGGTGACATTGACCCCGGCGTTGACGAAGGCGAACAGCGGTAGAATCAAAAACGCCACCCAATTCTGCAGTTGGTGCTCCATCTCCTCCAGCGGCGAGCCATCCTGTGCCCGCAGCGGGATGGTAAAGGCGAGCGCCACCCCGGCCAGCGTGGCGTGCACCCCCGATTTGAGCACGCTGATCCACAATAGCAGCCCGACGAGACAATAGGCCCCCTTCTTGGTGACACCGAGCAGGTTCATCGCGATCAACACCACCAGCGCCACCGCGGCCACTGCCACCGAAACCATTGATAGCTCGGCGGTGTAAAAGAGCGCGATAA
>WFMN01000092.1 GCA_015489095.1 Mariprofundaceae bacterium
GGGGTGGTCTCACCACGGGTGCGGGCGAGGTAGCCATCGAGCCAGTCGGTGATCGCCGCTAGGATAAACACGATGGCGCAGGCGATACCGTTCCACTGCCACGGCAGGTAAAACAGCACCACAATGACCGGAATCAGCACCACGCGGGCAACGGTCAGCTGGTTGGAGATGGTCCACAACATGGGGCGTTTATCGCATATTCAGCCGCGTTGGTAAAGCGTGCATCAGCAGCCACCCCCCTTCGGCGCGCGAACGGCCAGCAACAGCACGGGGAAAACCAGCCGCAGCCAATCGCGTCGCCGCAGGTGTGGACGCTGGTGGCGTGGATCGGGGGCGCGTTCGATCGCATCCAGAATCGCCCGCCCGCCGGCCAAGGTGGCGGCGATCTGCAACCGCAATCGCCACGGAAGGTAGGCCAGCAACCGTTCCCCCTCGACAAACAGCCCCCGCGTATGGGCGATGGCGTCGGCCAACGCGCGGCGAAAGGCGGCATCGTCCGCCCGATCCTCCAGCAGCTGCTGATGATCAAGCCCGTAAGGTTCCAGCCAGCACAAGGCGAGGTAGCAGCGATCATCCGCCAGATCCTGCCGGATATCCTGCCAGAAGTTGGTCAACTGCAGACCGGTGCAGATCGCATCGGAGGCTCGCAACGCATCGGGGTGGTCGATCCCATGCAGCGCCAACACCAGCCGTCCGACGGGATTGGCCGAATGGCGGCAGTAGTAGTGCAGATCGCCCACCGTGGCGTAGCGGTGGATGGAGAGATCCATGCGAAAGGCGGTGATCAGATCGTGCAGCGGCGCAAGCGGCAGATGATGGCGGCGAATGGTGTCGCCCAGCGCCAGCATGATGGGGTGATCCACCTCCTGCCGCACGCAGCGCTCCAGCAGTGTCTCCCATGCGTCGAGCTCCTTCTCCCGCACCTGCGGCGGGCGACTATTGTTATCGGCAATATCATCGGCGTG
Source organism: Mariprofundaceae bacterium (assembly GCA_015489095.1). Taxonomy (GTDB): domain Bacteria; phylum Pseudomonadota; class Zetaproteobacteria; order Mariprofundales; family J009; genus S009-29. The sequence goes on from WFMN01000092.1 coordinate 966, forward strand.
GCGGGCGAAGGCGTAGATCGCCGCCACCGCCGGACGCAGATCGGCGCGGATCAGCCGCGAAGCGGTGGGAAAGTTCTCGTAGTGGGCGTCGGCCAGTTCACGGCAGTGGCGATAGGCGGCGGCAAGCGCGGTCTCGGTGGTCATGGGGCGAATAGTTCACTGCTTAGGCCATAAAATCTATGCTGCTCCCGATTGACGACTTCGCAACAGTGGCGGTAGGATGGGGCAATCAGCTCGGTGGGATCAGGAGTCAGCCATGAAAGTGAATGCCAATCTCAAAGCGATGAGCAACATCACCATCTCGCAACAGGTGGCGGCCGACAATGTCGCCAATGTGTTGACCAGCGGATTCAAGGCGCGCCGGACGGTGCAAAACGGTGACAGCGTCACCATCAGTCAGGCAACCCGCGACGCCATCCAACGCAACGAAGCGGCAACCGCCGCCGGCACCAACCTCGAACAGGATCTCATCCAGATGCGCCAGAACCAAGCCGCGCTATCGGCCAACATCACCGCCATCAAAACGCAGAGCGACATCTACAAAGCGGTGGAGGGGCTAAAGAAGTAGCCGAATGAATCCGCGGCCGTGGACGGGTTCGGGGGTTCGGGGAAAGGATTCCCCTCCTACAGGCTGTAGGAGCGGTTTCCAACCGCGAATCTCCATGGATGGACTTTTTGCGATGCGCTCATGAATTGGGATAAGATGGGTACGGCTACGCCAGTTGGCGCAGGCGCTCCGACTCTACATTCAGGATAGTCTCGGACTCATCCAGCAACGGGTTTGCGCCGTGGTTGCGCCGCAGTTGACGCAGTTGCTGCCGCACCTCGCCCATTTTGCCGGTCAGAGCCGCCTTGTTGGCGAGCAGCCCTTCGCGCTCGATCTGGTGCAGGCCATCGTCGAGCACATCGATCCCCTGCCGCACCAGCATTAGCATCACTTCGGAGCCCTCCTGATCGGCTTGCTGCCGCGGTTGCCGCCGTGCCTCATCTTTTGTCGTCACCGCGTCGGTGGTCTGCGCATCCATCACCGAGGAGAAGGCGCCCTTTTTCGCCGACGAAGTCCGCTTCTTGCTTCCTACACTGCTGCTCTGAATCGGGTTTCTCTGCACAATTTTCATTGGTCTTCTCCTGATCACATCGCAAAAAGTCCGTCCGTGGACTTTTTGCTTGACGGAAGGCGAAAATTGCGATTTTCACCTTCCTTACAAATCAACAGCTTGCTACGCAAGCCATTGATTTGCGCGGCCATCCGTGGCCGCGACGCCGACCTCTTGCGAAGTCGGCTTCTCCTACGCGGTGAAACGGACTGCCGTCTGTTGCCACACGGTTTGTCAAACAATCAAGCAACTTATCTGCCAGCAGCATGACACGGCGCCGTCAGCCACGATCGATATCGATCGAAAGCGCATGAATATCCTCGGAAAACATCCCATCAAGCGCATCATACACCAGCCGGTGACACGCGGCCAGACTCTTGCCCTCGAACCGCGGCGAGGCGATCGACAGGCAAAAATGTCCGCCGCCATGGCCGCGCTGCCCCGCGTGCCCGGCGTGGGCGGCCGAATCGTCGCGCAGCTCCAACCGCGTCGGCTGCAGCGCCTGCTCCAGTCGCGCGCGGATCTGTTGCGCCAACTCACGCATCCTTCGGCCGGTAGAGAATCGCCACCTTGCCGATGCTGTGCACCAGCTCGGCGGAGAGCTTATCCGCCAACTGCTGCGCCAGCGCCAGCCGCTCCGCGCGATCCCCGTTGTGGATATGCACCTTGATCAGGCCGTGATGCGCCAGCGAAAGATCGGTCTCCTTGATCACCCCGTCGCTGATGCCCCCCTGCCCGATCCGCACCACCGGCTTGAGATGGTGCGCTTCCGCCTTCAGCGCCTTGCGTTGTTTACTGTCCAGCATGATTCTCCTCTGCAAAACCGTTCTCAATCTGCCGCAGGCGGGCATGGATCATGCGGTGGCGCAATCCACGATCGCGCACCGCGCGCATCTCCGCCACCGCCGCCCGACACTCCCGCCAGCCGACCGCGCGGCGCGCCTTCTCTTGTATCGGCGGCACACACCCTGCCACATTAGGGTCGACCCGGCTACGGATCTTGGCGATGCGACGGATCCCGCACTGCTGCAAACAGGCCCTGCGCAGCGCATCGCGCATCAGCCGCAACTGCTGCGCCATGTAGGGGTGATCCACCGCCACCCACAGGCAGCAGGAACCATCCGCCAACAGCTCCAGTTCCAGCGGCCGCGTGCGCGCCGCCACCATCGGTCCCACCACCTCCCGCCAACGCTGTTTCAACCGCGCCTCGCCGCGCAACAGAGTGATGCGCTTGCTCCCCAAAAGCTCCGCGAACTGACTACCCATGGTGCGCAGCGCCATCGTGCGCCCCCGCCTCCGCCCGGCACTCACTTCAGCGGCACCAACGCGCCGTCACGCACCGTCAACAGCGCAAAGCCCTTGTGGCCGATGCCGTCGTGGTCAAACACCACATTGCCGGTCGGCAGCGGAAAGCCGCCGGGGTCGCGCAACGCCCGCACCAGCGGCATCCCCTGCAACCCCCAACTGCTGGTCAGCGTCGCCTCGACCACCAACGAATCGAAGGCGACATCGCTCAACAGCGAGCGCGCATGATCGCCCCAAAGCTGGCGATACTCCTCCTGCGGGGCGGCCGAAAAGACCGTCTGTTGCCGCGCCTGATCCGCGGACGGCAACGCCGCGATCGCCGCCTTGGCTAGGTAGCGCCCGTGATCGTCGAACAGGTGGCCATCCCGCCACCGACTATCGCCTAGGATCTCCACCTGATTGAGGCCAACATAGGCCAACTGCCCCGCCAGCGCCGCCACCTCCTTACCGCGCAGCGGCAGATAGACGGCAGCCAAGCCCGGCGGCAACATCGGCGCAAGGTCGGGCTCCGCGATGAACAGCGCCAAATCCTCGTCGAGTTCGTCCAGCAGCAGAGCATCGTCGCTATCGCGGCGCAACGCGAGCAGCCGCCCGCGCTCATCAATCGCCCCATCCACCGTCAGGCGATGCACCTTGGCCACGCCGTCCGCCTCCAGCAGGCGCTGAAACAGATCCGCCGACGCCTGCGAGGAGGCGTCGGCGGAGGCGATCACCGCCACTTGCGGCTGCGCCAATGGCTGCGCCAGCCGCGCGCGTTCGCGCAACTGCCTGCGCACCAACTCCGCCAAAAAGGCTGCCTGCACCTGCGGCCCCACCGAGTGAACAAACAGCGACGGCGCCAACCGCGCCAACGCCCGCTGGTTGGTCAACGCCATCACCGGCACATCGGGGCGCAGCGCGGGAGCCAGCGCGCGCACATCGTTGGCCAACAACGGCCCGACCACCGCCACGCACCCCTCGGCCAGCAACCGCTGATACCCGCTAATGGTGGCGTTCGCATTCCCACCGCTATCGGCGATGATCAGCGTGATGTTGTCGCCATAGCGCAGCTTGGAGACCGCCATGCGCACCCCGTGCAGCGCCCGCTCACCAAAATGGGCGTAACGACCGGAGAGCGGCAGCAACACCCCGATCCGTACCGCCCTGCTGCTGCCGGAGTGCCAGCGGTGAATCATCCGCGCGGCATCGGTTCCCGGAATGTCGTCGGCGGCCCAGTCGGCCACCTGCCTGAGCGTGTCGCGATCCCCCCGCATCAGCGCGATGCGCGCCACCTCCTGATAGTAGGCGGCAAACGGGTCATGCTCGGTCACCTGCTGCCGCCACGCCGCCACCATCTCCGGCGAGCTGCGCACCGCGGCCATGCGCGCCACCGTCAGACGATCCTCATCGTCCAGATGGGGCATCCGCGACAACAGCCATTGGACGGCCTCGCCATCCTCCAGCGCGGCAACCGCGCGCGCCCCCTCCCGTAGCGCCCGGTGACGCAGATCCGGTGGTGTTGTGGAACCGTCGATCGTCAGCGCCAGATGATCCAACGCCGCGGCCCGCGCATCCCGACGCAGAAGCCATCCCGACAGCCAGAAATGGAGGTAAGGCACCAAGGCATGGTCGGGTCTGGCTTGCAGCAGCCTATCCGCGGCGGCATCGGCATAGGGGTCATCCCACTCCAACTGCAACTCCACCGCCCGAAAACGCGCCTCATCCGCCAGAATGGGCGGCGCGGTCGCCGCCAACTGCTGCAACTGCTGCTCGGCGCTCTGGTGATCAATATCCCCTTGGCGCGCCTCCCGCATCACCGAGTCGATCGCGCTGTCGCGCTGGATCTCCATCACCCGGGGGGCAACAGGGCGCGCCACATCCTCGGGATGCGCCGCCCCCCCATTGGGCGGTGGCACCGCCACCTCGTGCTTGGTGCAACCCGCCGCCAGCAGCAGCGCCGATATCACGAACAGCGCGATGCCGTTTCGCTTTCGCCACCACCCCGTAGCATGCGCCCCGCACCGGCGGAAAGAGAGATCAACTACCATCAGGAGCCGAAAGTTACAGCATTGCACACAGAAAACACCTTTTCGCCGCGGCTCTTGGTCATCGATCTCGACAACACCCTCTACCATGCCGACAACGGGCTGTTCGCGCAGATGGATGACAACATCAACCGCTTCATCCACGACCGGCTGGGCGTAAGCTGGCAGGAGGCCGACACCCTGCGGCTGCGCTACTGGAAGCAGTACGGCACCACCCTCACCGGCCTGATGCGTCACCAC
>WFMN01000093.1 GCA_015489095.1 Mariprofundaceae bacterium
CGCAGGTATCGAGCGCCGGACCCAGAAAATCGCCCATCTGGACAAAACAGGCCGGCGCCAGCTCCGGCAGGGCGGCGATGACGAACTTCTCGGTGCGGCCGCCGGTGGTACAGGGGATCGAGGTGGCGGCCAGGCAGGGGCAAGAGACGGTGGTGCTGACCACCGGCGGCCGCACCGAAAAGTTCGTCATCGCCGCCCTGCCGGAGCTGGCGCCGGCCTGTTTTGTCCAGATGGGCGATTTTCTGGGTCCGGCGCTCGATACCTGCGCCCGATCGGGAATCCGGCAGGTGATCATCGGCGGCATGGTGGGCAAGCTAACCAAGATGGCGCAGGGAGAGGTGATCACCCACGCCAAGCGCAAGGCGGTTGATACCGCGCTGCTGGCCGATCTCGCCCGCGAATGCGGCGCGCCCGAAGCGGTCTGCGGCGCCATCCGCGCGGCGGAGACCGCCCGCTTCGCCGCCGAGCAGATGGAGGCGATCGGCCTTGGCGGACGCTTCCACCAAGCGCTGGCGGCGCGCACCATCGCCACCCTGCGCGCCCGCTACCCCGACCAGTTCGCGCTGCGCGTCATGGTGTGCGACTTCTCCGGCAATCCGCTGGCCGATGTGCAGGACGATGCCTGACAAGGCGGTGATCCTCGGCGTGCTCGACAACGGCGAGGCGGGATTGACCGAGGAGCATCGGCGGCTATTGCGCCAGGCCGATGTGGTGATCGGCGCCCGCCGCACGCTGGATCTATTCGCCGGCGGCTTGAAGAATGGCGTGATTCTCCATGATCTTACAGGAAAACTTAGCCAAGTTCCGACATGGATTGCGGAGGCGCTGGCAGAAGAGAAAGCCACCGTGGTGCTGGCCACCGGCGACCCGCTCTGCCACGGCATCGCCAACTACCTGCGCAAGCGGTGCGGCCTAGCCAAGCTGGATATCCGCCCCAACCTCTCCACCCTGCAGCTTGCCTGCGCGCGTGTCGGCATCAGTTGGCACGATGCCGCCATCTGCTCGGTTCACGGCAAGGATGCCGGTGAGTGGGCAGATCATCGGGGGCGGGATCACGGGCTCTATCCGCTATTGAAGGCCTGCCTGCGGCACGACAAGGTGATCGCCTTCACCAGCCCGGAAAACAGCCCGGCGCGCATCGCCCGCATGCTGCTGGCCGAGGAGCTGGCGGATAGTTTCACCATGATCGTGGCGGAGAACCTGCTGCAAGAGAACGAATCCATCACCGCCGACCTGCCGGTGCGCGCACTGGCCGAGCGCGAGTTTTCCGGCCTGAACATGGTGATCCTCACCCGCGAGCCGGCAAGCAGGCCGGTGCTGTTCGGGCTGGAGGACGCCAGCTTTGCCCAGCGCAAGCCGGACAAGGGGCTGATCACCAAGCGTGAGGTGCGCGCTATCGCGCTGGCGCAGATGCAACTCACAAGCGACAGCATCGTGTGGGATATCGGCGCCGGCTCCGGCTCCGTCGGGCTGGAGGCCGCCCGCCTCTGCCCCGACGGCTGGGTCTATGCCATCGAGAAGAACGGGGCGGATGTCGCCATCGCCCGTGAAAACCAGCGCGCCATGGGGATTCACCACTACACCCTGCTCCATGCCAAGGCGCCGCGGGGTCTGGAAGAGTGGCCCGATCCCGACGCCGTCTTTGTCGGCGGATCAGGCGGCGAGCTGGACGATCTCATCCGCTTGCTGGTGGCGCGCCTGCGTCAAGGCGGCCATCTGGTGATGAACTTCGTCACGCTGGAAAACCTCGCCACCGCGGTTGCGGCGTTGAAGGCGCTGGGCGTGGCGTGGCAGGTGACGCAGATTCAGGCCGCGCGCAGCAAGCCAATCCTGCACATGCACCGCATGGCGGCGGAGAACCCGGTGTGGATCGTCACCGTTGACAAGTAGCGCCAAGCTGATCGCCGCCTCATTAGGCCCCGGCGACCCCGGGCTGATCACCCGCCGCGCGTGGCAGGCGTTGCAGTCGGATGCACAGTGGTGCTATCCGGTGCGGCGCAAAGGGGGAGATAGCCACGCGCTGGGGATCGTCCGGCGCAGCGGCATGGCCATCCCTGCCGATGCCATGGCGCTGGTCTTTCCGATGACCCACGACCCTAAGTTGCTGGCGCGGGCGTGGGCGCGGGCGGCGGCACAGATCGTACCGCCGTTGCAACAGGGGCGCGATGTGCTCTTTCTGGTCGA
>WFMN01000094.1 GCA_015489095.1 Mariprofundaceae bacterium
GAACCGGTCAGCGATTTCAGCGTCGCTAGGGCGATGTGGTCGCTCACCAGATGCAGTTGCAGCGGCAGCCGGTTGGGATCGAGCCGGCCTAGGTCTCCCAGCGGGCCGACATTGGCCTCCAGCTTGAAGGGGTTGCCGCCGACGGTGGCGGAGAGCGACACCTTTACCGGACGAAGCTGTTGCAGATCGGTGATGGTCAGGGTGATGTCGTCGATGTCCAGTCCGCCGCCCTTCGCGTCGCGCCAGCCGATATGGCCGCCCTCAAGGATAATCGCATGGGCGATCAAGGCGGGCAAGCCGGACGGGGTCGCGCCGCCAGCGGCGGCCTGTTTGCCGCCGCCGCTCGGTGGCGTGGAGGCGGGGGAGGAGGATGTACCGGTCAGATCCTGCCAGTTGCCCTCTCCCCTCTTGTTCTTTTCGAGAAAGATCTGCGGGTCGATCAGCTTGAAGCTGCGGATCACCACCTCGCGATTGAGCAGCGGCATCACCTCCACCTGAATCTGCAGCCGCTTGGCACGCAGAAAGTCGGGACGGGCAAAACCGCTGGCGTTGGCCATCCGCACATCGTTCAACTCCAGTCCGATCCAAGGAAACAGCGAAGCGTGAATCGCACCGATGGTGAAGGCTCGTCCGGTCGCCTGCTCCACCTGTTTGCTGATCTCGGCGCGGTAGTCGTTGACATCGATCACAAACGGCGCCGCCAGCAGCGCGGTGATGATTAGCGCGATCAGCATGGCGGCGTACTTGAGGAAACGCATCACCGGTTGGTCTCCTTGTTATCCGCGTGTGACCATCTGCTGGTAGCAGCGGGCGGCGGACTCCCACTCGCGGTTCTCCATGTGCATCGCCGCCTCGATCTCCCACGCGAGCGCGTTGCCCTCCGGCATCTGTTTCAATAGCCGCAGGTGGTGGTGGACACGCTCACCCGCTTCCGCCTGCTGCGACAGCTTCACCAGCAGCCAGCGCTGGGCGGCATTGGCCTGCTTCCGGCACCGTTTTTCGAGCATCTGCAGGGGCAACAGCGGGTTGTCGAGGGCTGCCTCCTGTTTCAGCAACGCCCTAGCCACCGGCAACGAGCCGAGTCGCTCCACCCCGTCTAGCAGCACCGTGCGCGCCGATTTCAGGTCATCGCCATCGCGATAGGCGGCGGCAAGGGCGATGATCACCTCCTCATCCTCCGCCAGTTTGGCCGCCTGCCGCAACCGCTCCAGCCGCCCTTTCGGCTCGCGCTTCGCCAACTGCAGCAGCGCCTTCGCCTTGCGGGCGTCGGCCGCGTCAATGGTCACGCCGCGTGGCGTCTGGTCGATGGTTTCCACCACCGCCTGCCAATCTCCCTCCTCTTCCAGCAGCCGCAGCAGCCGCTCCCGTGCCAACCGCGAGCGGGGGAAGGTGGCGCTCCACAGCGCCACCGCTTCGCGCCGCACCGCCAGCGGAACCTCCGTCTCGGTACGCTCTCCGGATGGCGGATCGGAGAGGCGGCGTCCGCGCAGCGCCACCACCAGCGGCGCCTCGTCGTCACGCTCCTTCTGCCCGGGGTGAACCCACGCCGCCAGCGCCTCGCCGAGCCAATCGGGAATGGCGCCGGCCGCCTCGGCAAAGGGGTTGCCGATCACCGCCTCGCCGTTGGCCCAGTCGGTCAAGGCGTGCTGAACCCGCAGCTCCTGCCGCCTGCGACCGCTGTTGCGCCACGCCGCGGCCAGCGACGCCGGCCCGCGTAGCAGCAGGCGGACGATCGCCAGCAGCAGTCGCGCCACCACCAGCAGCAGCAACAGCAGCGCCAGAAAGAGCCCCTGTTTCATCTCCAGATGCCACCCCATCGCCTCGATGGTCATCATCTGCGACGCCACCGATGGAAACAGCGCCAAGCCGATCGCGATCGCCACCAGCAACACGAGAGCAAACCAAAAACGCATCATTGCACCTCCTCGATCCACGCCGCCTGCTGCTGGTGTAGCCGCTGCAACTGTTGTCGGAACCCGTCAAACCCTTTCGGCAACGCCTCGGCATGTTCTGGGTCGAGCCAGTAGCCGATCTGCTGACGGGCGTGACGCCACGCCTCCGCCGCCGGCCACGCACCCTGTTCCATCGCCTGCGCCATCTGCTGCAACCGCGCGGCGAACCGGTTTTTCTCCCGCTGTTCGGCGCTCGGCAGCCGGTAGAGGGAGAACTGCCGATCCAGCCAGTCGGTGAGCGGGGAATCGGCGATCGCGGCGATATCCTTCAGCATCAGCCGATGCGCTTCGTCGTTTCGATGCAACAGCCGTGCATCCTGTTGCAACTGCCGTTGCCATTTCCGGCGCGTTGCCAGCAGCCGTGTTGCCTGCGCGGCGATCGCCTCTGCCTTCTGCCGCGCCTGCGGGGTGAGTGCGGGCAGCTGCGCCACTCCGCGCCACGCCGCCACGCTCTGCTCCAGGTTGTCGGAGACCGATGTGAGCAGCGCGATCTGTTGCCGCAGCGCGTTGGCGGCGATCGCCTGTTGCTGTCGCACCAGTTGTTGCTGGCTGCTGGTCACCTGCTGCAACTGCCGGTGGAGTTGATCAAGCTGGTGGTCGAGTGGCGCGGTCGCGGGTTCGACCGCCGCCTCGGGGGAGGCCGGTTGTTCGGTGGCTGCATGCACGGCCGGTGGCGGCGCCTCTTGCTCCTGCCGCGGGGCTGCCTCCTGCCGCGGTGAAGGCTCCGCGACGGGGGTGGGTTCCGGCTGACTGGGCGTCGGCTTCTCCGTCACCGGCGCGGTCTCATCCGCTGCCGATTGGGGCTCGGGAGAGGGCGCCTCCCGCGTTGCGACCGGCTCCTCCGCCATCCGCGGCTGCCACCACGCCTTCATGGTCATAAGCGCCTGCCGCGCCTTGCCCTGCCACGGGTTGGGCACCGTGACCACGCCGATCGCGGCGGCAATCAGCAACAGAAGCAGCCAC
>WFMN01000095.1 GCA_015489095.1 Mariprofundaceae bacterium
GCGCAGCAGCGGCAAACGACCACGACTGCCCCAGATGCGGGTAATAGACGAGGTTCCACGCCCCCCATCCGGTAAAGAAGAGCGGCGCATCGGTGTGGACGCCGCTCTTCTTTACCGGATGGGGGGCGTGGAACCTCGTCTATTACCCGCATCTGGGGCAGTCGTGGTCGTTTGCCGCTGCTGCGCTGCTTACCACCGCCAACGCGGTCTATCTGGGGCTGTTTCTGCGATGGTCGAGAGGGTGACGCAATGCAACATCAGCAGGCTCGCCGGCGACAGCAAACGGCGCGCTTGGGCGGCTATTCAACGCGACCACCCGGCACTGGCGGATTTTATGAAAAGTGACGAATTTGCATTATTACGCGATAACCTCGGTGTTCAGGTGATAATTTCCGTGGATTGTAATGGCAAGGTTATACCACACAAGGAAATTTCAAGCTGATGGCTAGCAGGTTTTCCATATTTCAGGCAACGGCGTTGAGCGATACGAGGCTTACACCACGCGACATCACCGTTTTGGCGGCATTGGGCACTTATGCAGACAAGAAAGGGCTATGCTCTCCCGCTGTATCATCCATTGCCGCAACGCTTGGCGTCAGTAGGCAGGCTGTTCAGCGATCCCTACGCACGCTTTGCGACTGCAGGTATATTGCAAAAAAGCGCAGAATTTCGAAAAATGGTGGAGACACATCCAATATCTACAAAATATCTCTTGACTACTCGCCACAGATGGAATTTTTACGGGACAAAAAAGAGGCCGAACCCCTGCAACCACCCGTTGCAGGGGGGGTGCAACCACCCGTTGCAGGGGGTGCAACTTCTGAGGTTGCAGGGGGTGCAACTTCTGAGGTTGCACCCATTCCATTGAACGACCCATATGAACGAAAGAAGAGTGGTAGAGCAGTAGCAGTAACTAGTAGTGTTACAAAAAACGCAACCGAACGCGAAAACGATATCGAATCCAGAACCGGAACGGCCAAGCTGCTCGCTGCCTACCATCACCACTGCCCGTCTGGGAAAAAAATAAAAATACAATTTGCGGACAACCACCCAACGCTGCACACCAAGATGCTCGCTGCCGTGAAGTCCAGACCCCTTGATGAGTGGGAGCGGGTGTTCGCCATCGCCGAGAAGAGCGACTTCCTGACCGGACGGACACCCGGTGCCGATGGCGAGATGTTCAACGGGTTGACTATCGGCTGGCTGCTCACTGATGGCGTGGCCGACAGGATCCTCGCTGGGAGGTATTCCGCGAATGACAAACAGACCAAGCGCAACCGCGTCTCCCGCGACGGGTTTGCAGATCTGGAGTACGAGGAGGTGATTTGATGCAGGCGATGAGTGGCATGGTGGATCTCCAGCGGCTGATCGAATCGCGGATTGGCGCGCCGATTGCGCTGCGCTGCGAAACCCACGGCGAATATACCGGATATGATCTGGAGCGAACTTGCCCGACATGCGCGGAGATCGAAGACGAACGCCAGCGGCAACGCGATGCCCGTAAACGAGTGGCGGCGGTGTTGGCCAAACGCTGGGCGGAAAGCGGAATGCCGGAAAAATTCTGCGGTGTGACCATGGACGATTGGGTGGTCACGATGGAGGCGCAACGCAAAGCCAAGGCGCGGGTGCAGGATTTCGTGGACGGCAGACTGAAACGGATGCTGCTGATCGGCTCCACCGGCACGGGCAAAACAATGCTGGCCGCCGCCGCCATCACCACGATGACGCAGGCCAGCGATTGCAAACCGGTTTACACCACGGGGTCGAGGTTGATCCGATCAATTCGGGACTCTTGGCGCAAAAAGGATGTGTGCGAACAGACGGTGATGGATCGCTTTATCACCGCGGATGTGTTGGTGGTAGACGAGCTTGGCGCCGGACGCTGCACCGAAGACGACAGGCTGATCATCTCGGAGGTGTTGTGTGACCGGTATTCGGCCGACCTGCCAACCCTGCTGATCAGCAACCTGCCTGCATCGCAGATCAAAACCGCTGTGCTCGACGAACGAGCGGTGGATCGCATGCGAGAAGGCGGTGCCGTAGTAGCCATGAACTGGAGGTCTCTTCGTGGACAGAAAACGGCCTAACTCATTGCAGTCATTACAAGATATGGTAAGTGTGTTGTGTGGGGTCGGGCGCGGTTTTTGGGATGCTCTTGTTATGTTTGCGGTTTTTCATGCGGTTTTTCGCCCATGTGGCGCTCGGCGGATGTTGGCACGATTCTTGACGTTGGTTCGAAGCGAGAAAAAACAGGATTCGAAGCGAGAAAGCCAACACAAAACTATAATAACAAAAGGTTTTTTCGGAACCAAACCACCCATTGGTTCTTTGCTACCCCACCCCCCATCAAAAGCTCATCCCCAAAGCCGCCAGCGCCCCTATTATGTGCCTCACAAAAATTTGGGCGTTTTTTGTATTCGAAATCGCTCATGGAGCCCCGTATGACACAGTGCACATCCATTTCCGAACTTGAGAAGCTGATCAAAATGGCTTGCGAGGCAGGGACGGACAACGAGCTGCTCGAAATCGGCCGACGGCTCGGCGCGGATGCCTTGCACACTATCCTCGATGTTCTTGGTGGACCCATCGGCATGCAGGCATACATACCAAGCCCGAACAACTTCGCCGCCGCCATCCGCCGCACGCTGCGTGATCACGCAATCTGCACCGGTTACGACGGAAAGCCGGAGACCATCGCCGCATTTGCAATCGAGTTCGGCATCACCAAGAGCCGAGTTCGGCAGATACTTGCATCACAGCAAGGAAGAGAGGTTGACGAATGAGCAAGCAGTCCATCTGGAACGACAAATTAGCGGAAGAGTTCACACAGTGGTATGTGGTGATCAACGGGCGCTCTACTTCCGCCGCCAAGAAGTATGTGGTCACCGCCCGCAAGTTTTTCGATTTCATCGCCGACCGCGGCACGGATCCGGCACAGGATGAGGTTGAGGCGTGGATGCGCCACATTTACCAGCAGTGCAAAAACAAATCGAACGCCACCCGCGCAGTCCGGCTTTCCGGCCTTCGTACCGTCTGCCGTTGGATGGTGAAAAAGGGGCATCTGAAATCCGACCCGACCCAAGGGGTTCCAACCCCGAGATTCACCCCGTCTGCCGCGCAGAAGTTCGACACATCCGAACTCAAGGCGCTGATGAGCGCCCCCGACCCGGACAAGGCGATCGGACTGCGGGACAAGGCGATCCTGATGCTGTTCTATGTCACCGGCATTCGGCGCGAAGAGATGTCCGACCTGACGCTTGATCGACTGCACCTGTCGGCAAACGGCGGGTTTGTGACGATTCGCGGCAAGGGGTCAAAGCACCGCTCGGTCGGGTTCGGCAAATCGATTGTGCCGCTGTTGCAAAAGTGGCTGATCATGCGCGCCAAGTACGCCGCAGAGGGGGAGAAGCACCTGTTTATCTCCATCTATGCGCACACCAAGGGCGGCGCAGGCAGGAAACTTGGCGTCAACGCGCTGCACCATGTGATCAAGCGCGCCGCGGCCGCGATCGGCATGCAGTCCGAGTCCGCATTTTTGCACAAGTTGCGCGCCACTTACGCCACCGACCTCTACGACAACGGCTTCAATGTCGGCGAAATCCGCACGCTGATGGGGCACAGCAGTGAGGCAACGACATGGCGCTACATCGCCATATCCGAGCGACATCTCAAGCAGACACGCATTCCTGATGATCGCGTGGCGATGCTCTCCGGGGAGGAAGAAGACGCATGACAGACGAAAAGAAGAAATCCGCCAAGCGAGGCCGCCCACCGGGCAAGCCCGGCAAGCCGCTATCCCGTGTTGATGTCCAGCAGCGGCGCAATGCGGCGAAGAAGTCCACCGGACCGAAGACAGAGAAGGGGAAGGCGGTCTCCAGCCTGAATCGCTTTAAGCACGGCATCTACGCCAAGCGGCTCAAGGCACACCTGCGCGGCAAGCCATGCTTTTCCACCTGCGAAAAGTTCAACGACTGCCTGTTTGTGCTGCAAGGCAAAACCAAGCCCGGCGGCAAGTGTCTCGATGTTGCGGACTGGGAGGTGGTGGAGGAAACCACCGAGGCAATCATCATGGCGATGGATTGCGGCGACACCACCAAGCTCAATGCCATCGCCGCAGCGAACATGAGCATGCTGATGGCGTTGGCACACCAGATGTTCCTCGATGTGCAATCACGCGGCATCAATGTGAAGGAGTATCTGGTCAACAAGGATGGCAACATCATCGGCAGCAAAACGGTGGACAACCCACACATCAACAACCTGATCCGCATCCTCGACAAGGTCGGGCTCAACCTCTCCGAGTTCCTCGCCACGCCAAAGGCGCAGCAGCAGGTGGCGACCGAAACCGAAGAGGCCGAAACCGCCGCCGCCATCACCCGCCGACTGATGGATCGCCTTGGACCATTGTCCGGCAACAGCAAACCGATTGACGCGGAGGTGGTGAAATGAGCGCATGGCAGACCGTCGTTGAGGCGATGAAGGCCAAAAGCCAGGTGATGGATGTGCTACCGATCATGGAGGATGACATGGCGCAAAAGGTGCTGATCGCGTGGCCTCGCGTGGCCATTACCCGCACCGAGCCGACAACGCCGCTGCCAGACAGCGACAACGCCGCATGGCGCTGGCTCTGGTCGGGCGTGGAGTACGACGCGCAAGAACTGGCCGCCACCGCAGGCATCCACATCCAGATGGTGCGCCCGAAGATCGATCAGCTCAAAGGCAACCGCCTGATTTTTCCCGATGGGACGATCTCAAGCGTTGCCGCCGATCTGCTCGCCGCAAAGACGGAAGAGAGCCTGCGCAAAATGCGCGGTGACGATGCGTAAGGAGATCCTGCTGCGTACACCGCAGCGGGTGGTGGTGCGCGGGCATCTGTCAGAGCGCGAGGTGCGCCAGATCACCGGGTGTGCTAGCGGCATTGTCCGCCACCTCTACTGGCGCCACGCCTTCACGCAATACCGCCAACCCCTGCTGTTTGAGGTGCCACGCAGCCGCTATGTTGAGGCGCGTGGCAAGGGGCGCGGCGCGTTTCCGGTTACAGTGCTGGATGTGCGGGGGCGCGAATGAGCCAAGGCCAAGCTAAGTCTGGCAGGAGGACGGCTCAAAATTGAGCCGACCTCATGGATGATTTGGGGCTTGACTTGTTGAGGCCATCGTGTAGGGTGCATTCCGCTGGCGGCAAACCGTCAGCCGGGTTTTGCAGCCCGTCTTCAACAGGTGGTTCACGCCACCGCATTTTTGTAGGTGGCTTTTTTGTGCGTGCTCCACGGTTGGTGGGGTTGGTGCAGGAGGCGAAAGCCTGCCGTGTTTCCCTGTTGAAGCGGTCTGCAAACCTGCATCAACTCCGCCTTTTTTCGTTTTGCAGCGGAACTGGTGGTTTTACAACAGGAGCGTTGTCATGAACGCAAACACTCTCTCCACCCTACAATTTGAAAACACCTCCATCGAAGTGGTTGACCGCAACGGTCGCCGATGGCTGCCGGCGGCCTCGATTGCAGCGGCTATTGGATACAAGAGGCAAGACGCAGTTGCTAAAATCTATCGTCGCAATGCCGACGAATTCACATCAGAGATGACGCAAGTCATTGATGTTCCCGTGAACCCCAATTTGGCGTCCTCGGAAAAACTCAAAAACAGCATCCGCATCTTCTCCCCACGCGGGGCACATCTCATCGCCATGTTCGCCCGTACCGACAAGGCCAAGAAGTTCCGCAAGTGGGTGCTCGATGTGCTGGACACCACTGCGGCGCAGGCCACTACACCCAGCGCCCCATCCGCCGAACTCACCTACGAGGAGGTGATGGATCGGGCGCTGGCGATGTCCCAGGCGCGCATGAAGGCGCTGCGCGAAGAGCGGGAGGCGCTCACGACACAGGTCGAGCAGCTTGCGCCCAAAGCAGAAGCACTCAACACCATTGCCAACACCAGCGGCAACCTGTGCATCACCGATGCCGCCAAGGTGTTGCAAACCAAGCCGAAAGCACTGTTTGAATGGCTACACGAACACAAGTGGATATACCGCAGGGTTGGCAGCGGCTGGCTGGCGTTTCAGTGCCGCATCGATCAGGGGGTGATGCAGCACAAGGTAGTCACCACCTATGCCGCGGGCGTGGCAAAGATCCGCGAGCAGGCGCTGATTACCCCCAAAGGGCTGACCAAACTGGCGGAGGCCTTCGCACTCAAGGTGGAAAAATGAACACCCAGCCAGCACTCCCACCACGCGAACCACTCATTTTGGCATTGAATGACGATGATCTGCTGGTGATCGCCAGCGAAGCGGTCAGCCAATTCACCTCGATGATGCACAACCACCCCGAAATGGCGGGCGACCGCCCAGGCGAATACGCCAGCGTGCTGGAGCCGCTGCGTCTGCTACTCGAAGCCGCAGCCAACCGCAGCGCGGATCGGATATGAGCCGATTTTGACCGACATCATCATCCCCGAGCCCATCCTGCTCGATGAACTGGCCAAGCGCGGTTGGGGATTCGAGCAGATGGCCAACGGCTGCTGTCTCGATGCGCATGGCGAGCCGATCACGCTGGACGAGTTCCAGCTTTACCTAACCACCCAGCGACCCAGCCTGTTTGCCGCCGCATACCTCACCGAGCCGGATACCGGTGAACCATACAGCTTTTGGGACTACCAGTTGCCGAGCGTGGACTACACCCACGGTGATGTGGTGCATGAGGATGGGGCGGAGGTCGGCAAAACCCGTGAAATCGCAGCGCTGCTCTGCTGGTCTGCGTTTACCGGCCACGGCGGGCGGCTGCGCAAGCCTGTCCATCTGGTCGCTGCGCCGCTCACCTCGCACCTTGGCGAGATTTCCCGCGCCATCGAGGAACAGATCGACCTGAACAAGGATCTGCAGGCCATCACCAAGCTGACCAAGGGCAAACGCTGGATGCGCTACGAGAACAACCACCTGCTGATGGAGTTCAACACCAATGTCTGGATCTTCTTCCGCCCGGCAGGCTCCGACGGCAATGCCTTCCGTGGCGTGCATGCCAACGGCTTCTGCATGTTTGACGAGGCGACCAAAATCAAAAACGCCATCATCTTTTCCGAGTTTCATCGCGCCATGAAGCCGGAGGCCACCAGCCGCATCTATTCGGTGCCGGATGGCGATCGATCCTGCGAGTTTTTCGCCATGTGCCAGCGCGCCATGGCTTTCGACGAGTTTCAACGGCGCTATCCGGACGGCTACACGGGCAACGGCAGGCCACCTGCTGTGCGATTCAACTGGCCGAAAACCAAGATGCCCGATCCCTTCTGGAACGAGGATCGCCGCAAATACTTCGTCCAGCTCTACGGCGGCTCCGATTCTGCCGGCTATGTGCGCAATGTGCTCGGCGGCTGGGGCGATGCGGAATCCTCCGTTTTCCCGTGGGCAACCTTCGGACCGTGTGTGGTGGATGTGCCGGAGTACCGCAGACTCAAGGTGATGGTGGACGCCAAGGATGGTCGGGTCACGCTGGAGCTGACCCGGTTCGATGCGGTGGTGGAGGGCAACCGCGTATCCGGCCGCGAGGTGGTGATCTGGGAGCGGTTCGAGCCGCTATCCAACTGGGAGCGGCAGGACGATTGCCGCGATTCCATCGAGCGGATCGTCTTCGGCGCGTTTGCCGATATGCCGCGTGGCGACAACTACGCCGGCGCCGACTTGGGGCAGACCCGCGACCCGACCGAGATCATGGTCAAGATCAAACGCGGTGACACCCTGCGCATGCATAGCCGCATCCAGATCAAGGGGTGCGAATATCGCCACCAGTGCGAGTTCATCCGCGCCATCGACCTGCTGCTCGACCCCGATGCGGAGCGGGCAGCATGGGGAGCCGACCCCGGCAACGCCGGCACGGTGGTGATCGGCATGCTGGCCAATGAAGATCGCTATCAGGATCGCAACTTCGCCATGCGGCTCTCCGGCTACGCCTTCGGTGGCGGCTACGATGCCGTTGATCTGCACGGCGATGTCATCACCGACGAGAAGAGCGGCAAGCCGATCCGGCAGAACGGCAAGGAGCTCTCCACCGATCTGCTGGTGATGGCGATGCAGAAGCGCCGCTTGCAATATCCGGTTGATCCGGAGCTGTCGCTCTACTACCCCAGCCACACCTACAAGCAGGGACCACGCTACCGCACCTTTGCCACGGTTGACGACCATGTGATCGATGCCGACCGGCAACTGATGCTCAATGTAGTGCTGAACGATTACGGCCAGCACGACGCCTTCGCCTGCGGAGCCAACAAGAGGTAAAACCAGACGCAAGCGTTTTTGTAAACACTTGCGCGCGGCGGATGTAGCCATCGCCACCATGATGGCAAAACCACGCATATCATTGGCAAAGGCGGCGCTCCGGTGAGGCTGTTCGGGCTGGAGATTCGCCGCGCGTCACCGCAGGCCAGAGCCAAGATCGGTGATGTTACCGCCCACCCCGCCAACGGGCAGGGGGTGTGGACACCATACTTTTCCGGCTACATGGCGCGGGTGGTGTCGCCGGCGCTGTTTGAGGTGTTGCGCGAATCGGTGCCGGTGCTCGATGCCGCCATCGATCGGCTGGTAACGCTCGACGGCGTGCCGGAGATCGAGGGCGACAATCAGGCGCTGGTCGATGAGATCAGGGAGTGGGCGGAAACCGTGCGCTGCGGTGATACCGAATACGGCCTCGCCGCCTTCGTGCGTAACTGGCGCAACGAGATCCACGAGCAGGGGTTCGGCCTTGGCGAGTGGGTATATTCCGCCGATGGCCGCGATATCGTCCGCCTCAATGTGGCCGATTCCAAGGCGATCCACTTCGGCCGCAAAAAGGATGGCTCGCTCGGCACCTACTTTTCGCCCTATCACCGCCCGCGCTACATCAAGGATGTGGCCACCGACGGCGTCAATCAGATCCTCTCCGGCCGTGCCGCTGCCAACCTCTCCGCCACCGTGCTCACCGGGCAGGGCTTCCGCGAGCTGGATATGGCCAACAAGCGCATCATGGCCTACCGCTCGGAAAACGGCGGCGACCCTTACGGCGTGTCGCTGATGCGCTCGATGGAGTTTGTCAGCAAAACACTGCTCACCATCGAAAACGGCATCCTCAACTCGTGGGAGCGGTTCGGCGACCCCTCGTTCCATGTCCACTACAAGGCGGCCTCGCGCATCTCCGGCGACGAGTTGGAATCGCGGCGGAAAACCATCGCCGCCAACTTCGCCGCCGCCATCACCGGCAAGCGGGCAGGGCAGACCGCCGATTTCGTTACCGCAGTGGACAAAGATTCGGACATGAGCATCAGCATCATCGGCCACGATGGGCAGGTGCTGGATCTGGAAATGCCCGCCCGCCATGTGCTGGAGCAGATCGTCGCCAAAACCGGACTGCCGCCATGGATGCTCGGCCTGATCTGGGGCACCTCCGAGCGGCTGGCCAAGTTTCAGTCGGAGCTGCTCAAGCAGGAGTCCGACACCCGCACCTCATTCGAGCGTCCCCATGTGGAGGCGGTGATCGCCGCCATGCTCCGCGCCCGGGGTCGCACATGGAAAGCGGGTGACTGGAAGGTGAAATACGACAAGCCGAACCTCTCCGACGAGGTTGCCAAGGCGCAGGCCAAATTCATGAACGCGCAAGCCGATGCCGTCACCGCCAACGCCGGACTGGCCGACGGCCAGAGCGTGACCATCACCACCGGTGATGACCGTGGCATCGACAACGCGCCGAGCAATGTGGTGACCATCCGGCCGAGTGCCAAGCAGAGATCGCACCGTCATCTCACACCCCACGCATTGGAGACCCGCCCCGTACCCAACCCTGCGCTGGATCGGGTGGAGCAGGATGCAGTGGATGGGCTGAACAGGCTGTGGAACCAGACCGCAGACCATCTGGTCGCCGCACTCGGATTGCCAACCGACGCCCCCAAAGCGGGTATGACCAGCGAAGGGTTCAGCTTTACCGAAGCGGACAAGGCAATCATTGCCGCCTCGTTGGCCGATTTCGCTGCCGAAGCGTTTGCCAACGAGGGCGGCATTGTCGGCCCGATGGAATTGGCTTTGTTGGGCGCATGGGCGCAAGGGGTGATCGATGCGCAACTGGCATCCTCGTTGGACGCACCAGCGGGTGACCCCATCGACTACGAGGCTGTGCGCCAATTGCGTGGCGTTGCCCAAGGCACCTTCCAGACCAATCTCGACGACAAGTTTGCACCCAAACTGTGGCGCCTGCTCGAAGCAGGAACCAAGGCTGGTGACAACCCCATCGACATCGCCCGCAATCTGCGCGCCGAGTTCGGCGGTTTCCGCTGGAAATGGGAGCAGATCGCCCGCAGCGAGGTGGCGATCGCCCACGACCGCGCCCGGAAATCAGAGTGGCAGGCCGAGGTGGACGCAGGGCTGATCGAGGACAAGTTCGACTGGATCCCCGCCCCCGACGCCTGCCCGATCTGCATGGCGATGGTGAGCGGATTCAACGGCCACAAAGCGCCCTACACGCTGGAGACCCTGCCGCGTCTTGTGCTCGACACCCACCCATCGGATCGCTGCGCGATCGCACCGCATGTCGGAACAACAACCCAAGGAGCAACACCATGACAGAAACCACAACCCCAAACGATGACGAGCTGCTGGCTATCCTGGACGGCACCGTTAAGGAGGTCGCAGCGCAACTGCCCGATCGTACCGACGACGAGCTTGCCATGCTGAAGTTTGCTGAAGAGGCAGGAAACACCCGCAAAGGGGTGATCGAAGCGATCGATGCCGAGATGCAGAAACGCACAGCCGAGCAGCTTGCCGCGCTGGAGTCCGCCCAGCCATCGCGATCAGTCGATGAGATTCAGGCGGATATCGACGCGCTGGAATCGCAAGCGATCGACATCCACGCCGCCGAACGGCTGCACGCGCTGCGCGCCGAACTGGCCGAGCAGGAATAACCATGCGCAACTGGTACGAGATCAAGGCGCTGGCGTCCGGTACCGCCGAGATCGTCATCTATGACGAGATTGGCTACTGGGGCAAGTCGGCGGCGGATTTCATTGCCGAACTCAACGCCATCAAGGATGTGACGCAGATCGATCTGCGCATTAACTCCCCCGGTGGTGAGGTGTTTGACGGCCACGCCATCTACAACCTGCTGCGCGGCCACCCCGCCCATGTTACCGCCTACATCGACGGCATCGCCGCCTCGATTGCCAGCATCATCATGCTGGCTGCCGATGAGATCATTATGCCATCGAATGCGCTGGTGATGATCCACGATCCGGTAGTGGCTGCCCACGGCGATGCCGAGGCGCTGCGCAAGGCGGCCGATGTGCTGGAGAAGCTGCGCGGAATCCTGCTTGCCGCCTATGTGGCACGCACCGGTGCCGCCGAGGCCGATGTGTCGGCATGGATGGCGGAGGAGACATGGTTTACCGCAGAAGAGGCGCTGGCCGCAGGGCTGGCCGACACGGTGACCGAATCGGTCAAGGCCGCTGCCGTTTTCGACCCGCGAAAATTTCGCAACGCCCCGCGCGCTGCATTACAGAATCTGTTGGCTCCGGCCTCCAGTGTACCCAAGAAAAAACAAGGAGAAAATGCAATGACGATTGAACAACTCAAAGCGCAATTGCAGGCCGCCGGAGATCAACAAGCGGCTCTGCAAACGAAGTTTGATGCGCAAGCCGCCGAACTGGAAACGGTACGCGCATCATTGGCGGAAGCAACGGCTACTATCGAGGCCAATGCCGACATGGTAGCCGCGGGCAAGGCATACAAGGCCAAGCTAGTGGCCGATGTTATCCAGGCACGCCGCACGCTGAAGATGATCGGCGACACCCCGGAAGCCACTACCGAGGCCGAGGCGTTTATCGCCAGCTGGCCGCTGGCACAGATCGAGGCCGAAGCCAAAAACCTCGCCGCACTCGCCGCCAACCCCAGCGCCAGCGCGCTGAATGGAAACACTATAACCACAGATGAACCCGGTGCCACCACCTCGTTCCGCAACACCAAGGAGGACTAACCCATGAGCCTGATCACATCCGGGGTCGATTACGACTCCATCAAACTGGCACACACCGCCGCCGTCACCGAAGGGGAGGACATCCTCGCCAATGGGCGCGTGCTGGTGGCGCTCTCTGCCGCCGCGGCCAATGCCGTCAACATCTACGCCATCGAGGCACAGCTCGAGGCGCCCAAGGCTCCCGGCGTAGCGGTGGCCGCTGGCGCCACCCTCTACTGGGACAACACCGCCAAAAACTACACCACCACCGTCGGCACCAACACCAAGGCGGGCTACGCCACCGAGGCGGCGGCAGCCGCGGATACGGTGGTGCAGATGAAACTCACCAACGACGCGAATCTGTAAGGAGATCACACCATGAAAATCCATAACGCACAACTTCCCGCCACCGGGATCGACTGGGCAAAAGCCAAAGCCGCCGGTGCACTGGGGGCAACCCACTCACCAGCCGCCCGCGCCGTATTGCTGCGCGACATCAGCGCCTACATGCTGGAGCAGATCCGCCCCAAGAATGTGGCCGCAGCCCCCGACACCAACCTCGCCGGGCAGAACCAGCGTGAGCTGATCAGTGTATCCGGTGGCGACACCACCGCGCTCGACTTCAGCTATCGCGCCCTGTTCCGCGAGATCGATATGCGCAACGCCTCGACAGGCACTTACGAGATGATCGATGCCACCGTTGGCATCACCTTCCGTGAGATCCTGCCCGGCGAGCGGATGAAAACCGGCAACATCAGTTCCACCAACCAGTTTATCAAGGCGCTGGAGTACGGGGCGGGTCTCGGTATTCTCGACATCTGGTTGGAGGACAACGAGTTGTTCCGCATCGAGGACGCGGTGCAGGTCGCGGTCAAGAAGTGGGCGCGGTTTGTTGCCGATGCGCACTACACCCTGCTGGCAGCGGTGGGCACAGGGCAGAATATCGCCTTTGATACCACCATCGAGCAGACCATCGACAACGCAGCCAACCAGATCGGAAACCAGCTTGGCGACAAGTTCGGCCTCTCTGATCGCCCGGCGGTCTATGTGTTGACGGCAGCACCGCACGCGCAGAAGGTGAGCAAAGCGCTGGCCGCGCGCTTTGACAACCCCAACAACAACAACGGCCAGATCCAGGCCAATGTGCAGGGGCTGTTGACCACCAACAACAGCAAGTTCCCCTCCACCTACAATTTCGGCGCGGGGGCGATCCCCTATGCCGAGGTCATACTGGCGGGCGAGCAGATGGTCACGCTGCGCAAACGCGACCTCGGTGTGGAAGAGGCGCGCGAAGCCGCTATCCGTGGCACGGATATGTACTGGTCTGGACGCTTCAACGCCGCCATCGGCGAAGCGCGTCAGGTCGTGCGGATTCCGTTGCAATAAGCGGAGTACAGTCAGGGGGCAAGGGCTTTAATCCTTGCCCCCTGATCGCCTGTTATGAGCAAAAACACACCGCAAGAACTGCGCGACGAGGGGTTCGCCCCGGAGCAATTCGGCAAGGATGCGTCAACATGGGACGGCTTTGCCCAGCCGATACTGGACGAAGCCAACCAGACGGTGCAGGAGCGCACCGGCACGCAGTACGGCAGCACCGATGCCAATATCGCCAACCACATCAAGCGCGCCGAGCGCTTTTTCGCGGTGGCGGAGCTGTGGGATATCCGCGCCTCCCGTGTCGATGCGGAATCCTCCGTTGGGCAGGATCACAATCCGGCGGAATCGCGCCACTTTGCCCGCAATGCGGAAAGAGCATTAAGCAAGGCGAACTACGAGCTGTCGCTGATTCCATCAGCAGCGGCGGCCGCGTCCGCTCCAGCATTCGGCGTGGAAACCTCCACCCATTTCGGCAATCCGGCATCAAGCAGGAACAGCCTCGCCGGGCTGGGAGGCGTGCTGTAGTGGATATCAACATCACCACCAATATCGAGCAGTTTATTCGCCGGCTTGACGCGAAAACCGACCGCCTGCCCGCCGCAATCGATAAGGGGCTGTCACGCTGGGCGGTGTTGGCGCACGCCGCGGCGCTGAAAAACCTGTCGGGATCCAATAGTGATCCGGCCGGATCTTTTCCTGTGCCGGTTCGCACCGGCAACCTGCGCCGAAAAGAGGGGTATGTGTTGCCCGGCACCAGCAAGAACGGATTTACGGCGAAGAGTGGGCAGGCATTGGTGTTTAACGATGCCAAGTACGCCAGCAACATCCATGAAGGGATGGGTCGGCATTCCCGTTTCGGTAAACGCCAATTTGCGCTGGATGCTGTCGAGGAGACGCGCGAGGAAGGGGTTAGTGCTGTTTCGCTCGCCATCCGTGAGGCGCTGATGGCATGAGTACGCAATACGACATCATGACAGACATCGAGCGCGCCATCACCAGCGATGCCAACCTGTCAGCATGGGCAACTACCACCTTTGGCCGCGCTGTCACCGTCAAGCTGGGTAACCGCCCGCTGAAAACCCTGCGTCCAGAGGACTACCCCGTGGCGGTAGTGGTGTTTGAGCCAGATACCATCGAGGAGCAGCTCACAGGTGGAACCAACAAAGTCACCGAAGTTTATCACATCGAAATGGGTGTGTTCTCTGACAACCCCACGCTGGCGATTCAGCACATGGCGGAATTTGAGCGACTGTTGTCTTTGGCTGTTTTATTCGACCGCACCCGTGCAGGTATGGCATATCACACCGCTGCAATCGATCGCATTGGCGATGGCGATGTGAACCATCCGTACCATTTCATGGGCGTAAAATTCAAGGTAAACCGTTTCGGTCCCTATTAACGAGGAGCACATCATGGCAGCAAAACCCAAACCCAACAACAACGACAACCGCGTGCCGGCGCTTGCGCCGCGTAAGCCTGCGAAACCATCCAAAGAGGAGAAACAGTCATGACCGTATCTGCACTGAACAAAGCCCTACTGGGCAAGATTGAAACCACCCCCGGCACCGATGCCGCTCCTGCAGCGGGAACGGATGCCATCCGCATTATCAGCGCCACACCCAATCTGGATGTGTCGCCGCTGGAATACGATGCGGTCAAGCAGACCTTCGGCAAACGGGTCGGGCCACTCGATGAGCGCGCGATGTCGCTGGATGTCGAGTTTTACATCCGTTCTGGTGGCGCGCTAGGCACCGTGCCTGATTTCGCGCCGATTGCGCATGCCGCCGCACATACGGTCGCCTCGGTCGCCAATACCAGCGTATCCATCGACCCGGTTACGGCGATTGGCTCCGCGCGCCACACCGCCAGCTTTTACTACTACGAGGACGGGCTGCAATACAAGTATATCGGGGCTGTCTGCTCTGCGTTCTCCATCGACTTCCCGCTCGACGGCGAGATTCGCGCCAAGGCGACTATCACCGCGCCATTCTTGGCGCCGACTGCAGTGGCGCTGCCCACGGGTTTGACTTACCAGTCCAGCGATCCCATCCATCCGCGTCCCGCCGATGTGATCACCGATGCTGGCACGGCTATCCGTGTGGGGTCGTTTTCGTTCGACTCTGGTATCGCCGGGTCGGTTCGCCGCCTGATCGGCGGTGCCGAGGCCAATGTCACCGCGCGTGACCGCAGCAAGATCACCATCAGCAAGGATTCGCTCGGTACCGTGGCAGATATTACCCGCCTGACCGGGGTTACAGCCGGATCGTTTTCGGCGGTGATGGGCAGCGCAGGCAACCGTCTGACGCTATCCAGCGCCAAGGCGTACTACGGCAATCTCAAATCAGAGACCCAAGATGTGCTGATGATGCGCACCATCGACCTGCTGCTCGACGAGACCAACGGCGATGATGCTTACCACATCCTGATCGACTGATATGGCACTGAAACTTTTAACCAGAAAAGACGCGCCGCTGAAAGATGAGACGATGGGTATAGAGGTGCGCCTTGGTCGCTTGTTGCCAGAGCATATCGCGGAGGTGCAGGGGCTGTTGCAGACGGCGGAGACGCGTACGGTCGCGGCGGTCAAGGTGGGCATGTTTGCCCTGCGCAAGATTGTCTCGGAGATCAGCGTGCGCGGCGAGAAATACGACCCATTGGCATTGGGCTACACGCTTGATACGCGTGACGCGGACAATGCGGTCTTTTTGACCGGCCTCTCATCGATGATTATCGAGGAGTTGCTGGTCACCGATGAAGCAAAAAAAAAGCACAGCGCGCAGCCATCGCCTACTGGGGAAGTAAGCGGTGCTTGAATTGCCCAAACTCGGAGCGAGGCGCGCCGCATGCCGATCGCTGCCAGTCGTCGCAGCCGGTCGAGTGGATTGCGGGGGTAGAGTCTAATGCCTGCCCGGTCATCGACATGCTCGAACTCTGGCCGGCCTTTCGCGCCTACCAACTGCTCGAGCATCATCACACATGGCCACAGGCGGGCGGATGGGAAGATCAGTCGCCACTGTTTGTGGATCTGGTTGAGATCATAGACGCATGCCGTCCCATTCCAGCAAGCTAAAAATCCTCATCATGGGCGATGCAAAAAACGCCCAGGATGCATTTAATCAAGCGCGTTCGGCGGCGGAGGTAACCTCGCAGGCGATGGTGACATCGTTTGCGGCTGCCTCCGCAGCGTTCGGGCTTGTTGGCGGTGCTGCGCTTAAAACCAGCGCCGAGTTTGAGAAGTTCCGCACGCAACTGGACACCATCGAAGGATCAAGCAGTCGTGCTGCCGCTTCGATGGATTGGATCACCAAGTTCACCAAAAACACACCGTTTGAGCTGAAGCAGGTCACCGATGCCTTTGTGCAGATGAAGGCGTTTGGGCTTGACCCGATCGCCAACGATTCACTGCGTGTGCTTGGCGATACATCTGCCGCTATGGGGCGCACGCTGGATCAGGGAGTGCAGGCGCTGGCCGATGCTGTTACTGGTGAGTTTGAGAGGTTGAAAGAGTTTGGCATCAAGGCGCGCACGGTGGGCAATCAGGTGCAGTTCTCCTATCAGCAGAATGGGCAGGCGATGGTGGCCACCGCCGACAAGACCAGCCAAGATATGATACAGGCTACGCTTCTTGGTATTTTCAACGATAAGTATGCAGGCGGCATGGATAAGCTGTCGCAGACTTGGGGCGGCATGACCTCCAACATGTCGGACAGTTGGACGATCTTTCAGAAACAGATTGGCGACGCGGGGGCATTTGACGCAGCGAAGGGTTCGCTGGCGATCATCATGGATGAGATGAACAAAAACGACACCGCAGTGCGGCAGTTGGCGCAGGATATTTCGGGCGGCCTGATCACCGGGATGGAAGTGGCTACTACTGGTGCCGCCCTGTTTGCCAAGGGGTTTATTGCACTTGGGACGGTAGCAGATGGTGTTGCTGTGGTGTTGGATGGCGTGGCGCTTACCGCAGTGCAGGGGTTTGATAAAATGCTGTCGGGGCTGATGCAGTTCTACGGAGCGCTGGCCAATCTACCTGGCAGTTTGGGTGAGCCATACGCCCAAGCGAGAAAAGATATTGTCGCTTTTCGCCACGATCTGGCAGGCACGACATCGGCTATTGCCGCGACCGGTTCCGGTGCGCTGGACAAGCTAGGGCAGAGCGTTGGAGATGCAGCCCTAGAGTTTGACAATATTGATCAAAAAGCGGTGAAGTTTTTCACCGTGATGGAAAAAGCGCGCAATGCAGGTGCTGCCTCCTCATTATCTCCCACCGCACCACAGGCTCCAACAGCCACATCCACGGCAACCAATACCCAAAGCCCGGAGGTCACCAAGGCTCTCTCCGATGCGCAGAAGATCATCGACATCCACTCCGCCAAGTGGCAGAAGATCCAGACGATGGGTCAGGCGGCGTTCGGCTCCGAACAGGAGTTGATGCTTGCCAAGGCGCAGGCGGAGGATGCGCAACTGGTTGCCGAGCAGCAGCGCATCGAGGCCGCTGCCCAGCAGCAGGGCGCGGGCATGGAGCAGATACAGGCGCTACGCGATTACTACGACCAGTTGCGCATTGATCGTGCGCAGCAGACGGCAGATCAATTGGCGCAGATTGATGCGGAAACAGCAGCAGCCCAGCAGCGGGTGGAGAAGCAGGCAGCATCGGCACGGTTGGATTTGGCGTCCAATGCGATGGGTGCGCTGTCGGGGATGCTGGCTAATGGTGGCAAGAAGGCGTTCGAGGCATCCAAGGCGCTATCGATTGCACAAACGGTCATCTCCACCTATTCCGCTGCGCAAAAGGCGTATGAGTCGCAAATGGCGATACCAACACCGGATGCTCCGGCACGGGCTGCAGTGGCGGCAGGTGTTGCTATTGCCCAAGGTGTGGCGCGCGCGGCGGCTATCGCTTCAACCAGTTATGGATCGCGCAGCGTCAGCAGCCGTGCCGGCGGCGCAACCACCCCCGGGGGAATAGCCAGCCAGCGCGGATTTTCCGGGAGCCGTCAGCCCACCACCTTCAATCCGGGATATGTGCAGTCGCCCAATGCTTACCGCAACACCGGCCAGCCCACTATTCAGGTTGTGCAGCATATCAACGCCCCGGGGGCGACAGCAGGCACCGCCCAGCAAATTCAGCAGGCGGCCGCGCTTGGTGCACAGCAGGCGGTGGCGCATGTTGCCAACGACTTTCAGACCAATGGCCCATTGCGGCAATCGCTGGCAGTTTAAGTGGCTGTCTTGGCATTCCCCAACATTTTGCCAACATCGGCGGATTGGCGGTTGCGCCCCAACACCGCATCGTTCACTTCGCCGTTTAACCGCACGGTGCAGACCTTCGAGCGTCCGGGGGCACGATGGGAGGTGGCGCTTAATTTCGCCAACCTGACAGCTGCTGATGGGCGAACGATGGCAGCATTCCTCACGGCATTGCGTGGAGAGGCGGGAAGGTTCACACTGCACGACCATACACAGCCCACCATTCGAGGTGCAGCGGCCACAGATTCCCCCGTGGTTTCTGGCGCAGGGCAAACGGGGAGTACATTGGTGGTCGCCAACCTGACCGCCAATGTTATCGGCGCATTTTTGGCCGGGGACATGATCGGTGTAGGCACGCAGCTCTGTATGGTGACGGCGGATGCCAACAGCGATAATGCGGGTATCGCCACGCTTTCCATCGAAGCACCGTTGCGGACATCGCCAGCTGATCTATCCGCCATCACCGTTACCAAGCCAACGGCAACCTTCAAGCTGAAAGACGACAACCAAGCGGCATGGCGTGTGCAGCCGGTGCTGTACAGTTTGGCGCTGACCTGCGAAGAGGTGTTTGTGTGAGAAACCTCGCAGCGTTAATGAACACCGCTACCAAGGCGGACAATGTGACCTTTGGCTGGGCAGTGGAGTTGGATTTTGCCGACGGCTTTGTACGGCTCAACACCACGCCATCCGAGCAGACTATCGAGGGAAACCTCTACACAGGCGTTGGTGACCTAGGCACGGTGTCGCCGATCAACGAAAGCAGCAACCTCAAAGTGACAGGGGTAAACCTCACGCTATCTGGTGCCAGTTCCGCACTGGTGACAGAGGCGTTGAGCAGCAATTATGCCGGGCGTAGCTGCCGTATCTTCCTCATCTTGTTCGATACCAACTACGCCATCATCGGTACGCCATATCCGGTAGGGACATGGCGCATGGACACCATGAGCCTCAACATGGGGTCGCAGTCGTCCATTACGCTGACGGCCAACTCCATCCTTGCGGATTGGGATAGACCCCGCGTGCGTTACTACACCGACCAAGATCACCAAGGTCGGCATCCCGGGGACAAGTTCTTCGAGTTCCTTGCCCCCAATGTGGAGCGCATTATCAACTGGGGCATCGCATGATCGAGGATTGGCCAGAGCGCATGAACGCGGTGATCGAGGAAGCACGGGATAAGCCGTTTGCGTGGGGTGAGCACGACTGCTGTCTGTTCGCAGCCGATGTTGTACAGGCCATCACCGGAAAGGATTATGCCAAGGAGTACCGTGGCAAGTACAAGACCATGCGTGGTGCGTACAAGCTGCTCAAGAAGAAGCCGTTGGCCAAGGTGCTGGATAGTAGGTTTAAGCGCACGCCATTCCCCAACCGTGGCGATGTGGTGCTGATTCCTGGCAGCATGGTGGGTTCAGTGCAGGACGCGTTGGGCATTTGCATTGGCGTCAAGGTGGCATTGGTAAGTGAGGGCGGTGGCTTGGACTTCATGCCGTATGGCGGGGATATGAAAGCATGGAGCGTGCGTAATGGGTAAAGCCGCCCAATACATCATCGGCGGCGTAGAGGTTGTTGCTGGTGTTGCTGTCATTGCATTCACCGGCAACATTGCAGCAGGTGCGGCACTGATCGGGTCGGGCGTAGCAACCATTGCCGGAGCTGCCCTTGCACCCAAGCCGGAAGGGGTAACCCCCGCCGACCCCCAGCAGCAATCGCATGTGTTCAAAGGCACCACAGTCCCGCAAAAGATCATCTATGGTGCGATGCGTGTATCTGGTCCACTGTATGAGATCGCGGCTAATGGCAATCTGACCCCCATGCAGATACAGGCCAAGCCGACTACCAATCTTGTGGCAGTCACTGCGCCATCGCACACCAACGATATGCTGCATGTCATCATCCCGCTTGCCGGGCATGAGGTGGAGTCCATCGGCAATGTGATTATCAACAACGAGTTGGTCAGTCCCGGTACAGGTGGAACCTTGACCGCAGATGAACAGGCGCAAGTTGCCAAGTACGCCCCCTATGTGCGGGTGAAGCGGCACCTTGGCGGAGCCGGACAGGTGGCCGACCCTGACTTGGTGGCGGAAGTGCCGGAGTGGACATCCGCCCATATCGGTACAGGCATTGCTTACATTTATCTGCGCCTCAAATACAACCGTTCGCTGTACCCGCAAGGGCTGCGCAACATCCAAGCAGATGTGTTGGGCAAGAAGGTGTATGACCCCCGTACTGGCAATACGGCATGGAGTGATAATTGGGCGTTGTGTATGCGGGATTACATGACCTCCGACTACGGCTTGGCGATGACCACTGCAGAGGTGGATGACAACTATATTATCACAGCCGCCAACATCTCGGACGAGATTGTAGCCACTGCCAACGGCGGCTCGCAGAAACGCTACACCTGCAACGGTACGCTCGACCTATCCAAGAACCCAACCACGCTGCTCAAGAGCATGCTGACCGCAGGCATGGGGCATTTGATCCCCTCCGTGGAAGGCAAGGCGCGGCTGATTGCGGGGGCGTATGTCACGCCGACATTGAGCATAGGCGAGAACGACCTGCGCGGGGATGTTTCCTACAAGCCAGCCGTGGGTGCCAAGAGCAAGGTGAACACCATTGTCGGGCAGTACAAAGGACCGGACTCAAGCTGGGTGCAGGTGTCGTTCCCGCAGGTAGGTGTGCAGGCGTATGTGACCGCTGATGGTGGGGTGATCAAGCGCGAGATCAAGCTGCCGTTTTGTACCGACCACGAGCGGTGCCAGCGCATGGCGAAGCTGCAGCTGGAGTGGGAGCGCATGGGTGGGATTCTTCACCTGCCGTGTAAGATCACCATGCTGGAAGCGGTGACGATGGACAATGTGATGGTCACGCTGCCGGAACTTGGCTTTGTGAACAAAGTGTTCCGCGTGATTGATTGGCGATTGAACAGCGACCTTGGTGTTGATTTAACACTGAAAGAAGACGCCGCGTCGATCTACGCATGGTCAACGGCAGATGCCACACCATTTACACCTACCCCTGTGGCGTTGCCTACATTGCCGACAGGCACCTACCTGCCCGTGATTCCGGGGCGGGTGAACGGGCTGGAGATTTCCGGGCAGGGGAACAACACCGATTATTCAGGGCGCGATGTTCACTTTGTTTGGCGGCATGTGACGCAATCGGATTACCAAGCCTTGGGCAGTGAGATATTCGGCGCTGGCTCTGGTGGGTTGGATGCTTGGTTTGCTGGCTATGAGATTGAGATTTCTGTGGCTGGCACAGTCATCCGCCGTGAGATCGTGCAGGACAACTCCTACATCTACTCCTTTGAGAAGAACCGTGTTGACGCTGGTGGGCCACATCGTGCGTTTGTTATTGCGGTACGGATATTGGGCAAGCAGAACCAGCGGTCGCAGCCAACTGTGCTGTCTGTGAATAATCCAGTGCCACAGGTTCCAAGCCCAATCAATATCACCCCGCTGCTGCGTGGGCTGATGATCTCGTTCGACCCGCCAACCGATTCGGACTATGCCGGGGTGCTGGTGTATGCCTCCACTGCCAGCGGCTTCACGCCGGACGCCTCAACACTGGTGTATGATGGCCCCGGCAACCATTTTCGTATCGACAATTTGCAATCGAACACAGCCTACTATGTGGTTGTAGCACCTTACGATGTGTTTGGTAAGACAGGGCTGAACATGTCGGGCGAGATTTCCACCACAACTGTGCGCATTACCAGTGCGGACATTACACCGGGGTCTGTCGATAACATCGCCCTCGACCCAGCCTTGCAGGTTGATCAGATACCCATCATCCAACAGAACATCAGCAGCCTGCAAGGTTCGGTGGGTAGCAACTCCGCCAGTATAAGCAACGAAGCGACACTGCGTGCCAATGGTGATTCGGCCAATGCTCAGGCAATCAGTACGGTATCATCCACAGTGGACGGGCACACAACGACGATCAGCCAGCATACGACATCAATTAACGGAATTGAGGGGCAGTACGCTGTACGCATTGATGCAAATGGGCATGTCACCGGGTTTGGGTTAATAAGCCAAGGAGCCAATGGCGCACCTAGCACATTCACCATCTTGGCGGACAAGTTCCAGCTGGTTGATCCCAACAATCCCAATGCGACAACAGCGCCGTTTTCTGTTGATGCGAATGGAAACGCTTATTTTCATGGTGACATCAGTGCGGCCAATGGCACATTCCGTGGTGCACTGTTGTCCCCCGGTGTTGTGTCGTTTTACGACAATGTGGCTGGGTTCTACCTTGATACTACGGGGGCTTTTCGGTTAGGCAATGTAAACTCCGGGCAGTATTTGTCATACCTCGCTGGTGAGCTAACCATCGGTGGCAATGTGAACATCACTGGCACAGCCGTTATTGGCACTTTGCAGCTTGCCAACAATGCGGTGAGTTACACCCATCGTACAACGGGTGGTGCATCATCGCTCACTATACCTGCGTTAACGGTCAATAGTTCGTTGCTCATTTCCGCGAAGGGGTACACCCATTCAGCGGCGGCTATCAATACCGCATTGTATGCCAACGGCGTGGCGATTGATACCAATTACAGCCATACTGGTGGAGCCTCGCAGGATGTCGCCACCGCCCTGACAACCGCTTACAATAAGCCTGCTAACACGGCTGTTACCCTCTCTGTTGGTGGATTCTCTGGCAGTGTGTCAATAGCGGTGCTGGAGGTGATGAAGTGAACCTGTTTATCAAAACAGACAAGTCAGGAAATATACTGGATCAACTGGTGTCGCAACACACAAAGATCAAGGGGTATATCAAGCTGCCACTCTCCGAGGAGCATAATTTGGGCAAGGGGTGCAGATACAACGGCAAGACCATTGATCCACCACCCCCGCCATCAGCGCAGGAACTCTGGAGTGCTGTGCGACTGGAAGTAACCAGACGGCTACAGGCGTCCGATTCTGTGCTTGCAACGCTGTTGCTGCCTGATTCGTACCCTACCCTCACTGCCAGTCAGAAAGCGGCCAAGGTTTCGGCGTGGAAGGTATATCGCCAGCAGCTACGAGACATCACCATGCAAAAAGACCCGGCCAACATCGTGTGGCCTACGCAGCCCAAATAGGGAGGGAGTGAAATGAGTCAGTACAACACAGGATCGGTCGATGTAACCAACGGCTCTGCGGTTGTTACAGGCACCTCCACACTGTTTCTATCCAGTGTCGCAGCTGGTGATGTATTCAGCCTGCTCAATAGTGGGATTTCCTACGACATCGCCTCGGTGGATTCCGACACGCAGATCACGCTGTCTGCTAATTACGCTGGCACCACTGCCACTGCGCAGGCATACACGGTCACCAGAGACTTCACCCCGATTCTTGGCCTGCCATATCCGGTCGTTGGTGATGTGGATACTGCAGGAGTGGTGAAGGCGGCGCTGCTGAAACTGGATAGCGGCATCACCGTGACCAGCTTCAATCACCGAGGCGATTGGGTGAGTGGCACCACCTATTCTGTGGATGACGCAGTACAGAGTGGCGGGCGGTATTTCCTGTCCAAAGTGTCGAACAACACGGGTCACACGCCTCCCGCCACGGGAACGGGGGATGCTTGGTGGAGTTTGGTGGCAGACCGAGGCGCTACAGGCGCGACCGGACCGCAAGGCGTACAAGGTATTCAAGGCGTGCAGGGGATTCAGGGTTTCTCCGTCCTTAATGGTACGGTTGACCCCACATCTGCGGACGGGGTGGATGGTGATTTCTGGATCAACACAACATCGAACAACATATTCGGACCGAAGGCCGCTGGCGCGTGGGGAGCAGGCACATCACTGATTGGACCACAAGGCATCCAAGGTATTCAGGGCAACACGGGACCAACCGGACCACAAGGGCAATCTGTTGATCATGTGTCCCGTACCGCTGGCACCGGCGCGGCGGGGACAACAGACACCTACACCGTATGGGGTGACGCTGGCGAGACTATTAACCTCGGCACTTTTCGAGTGGTCAATGGAGCCAATGGCACAGGGGTAGGTGACATGCTTATTGCCACCTATGACCCCAACGCACACAACACAGACATCTTCGCCTACGCCGCATCGCAATCTGCGGCCATGGCAATCGCTCTAGGTTAGGAGGCCATTATGGCATTTGGACGAGTATTTACAGCGGGGATTGGCACAACACCGACCGTGGTTAGTGCAACGGTGCCTGCGGCCAAAACACATACGGTACACGGGCTATCTATCGCCAACACAGCGGCGACTGCGGTTGCTGCCACCGTGACGGTGACAGACGGCACCACGACAGCGACTGTCATCAAGGGCGTGAATATCCCACCCAACGACGCGCTCGGTGTGATGGGCATGGAAGTGAAACACAATCTACTGACGGGGGATAGCATCAGTGTAAGCAGTGATACCGCTGCTTCGCTTGATGTGACATACTCGTATCTGGAGCAATAAAATGGGTTTACTATCAGGGACACAAGGGGCTGTGACCCCAGCAGCAATTGGCCTAGGTAATGTCGATAACACATCAGACCTCAATAAGCCGATTTCCACCGCTACTCAAACAGCGCTTGATCTCAAGGCACCACTTGCATCCCCGCACCTGACGGGCGCACCAGTGGACAGCACGATCACAGCACTTACTTCAGCCACTACGATTACGCCTGATTTCAGCCTGTCGAATAACTTTACTTTGACGCTCGCTCATAACGCTACTCTAGCAAACCCCACTGGGTTGGTTGCTGGGCAGCAGGGGAGCATTGTTATCACACAGGACGCAACAGGTAGTCGGACTATGGGTTTTGGCACAAGTTGGAAGTTTGTTGGCGGTACTGCTCCTACGCTATCTACAGCAGCGGGAGCGGTTGATCGGCTTGATTATCTTGTGGTGAGTACTACAGAGATTCATGCTGTTGTTTCATTGGATGTGAAATAATGTTTAACCATGTAATGCAAGGTGCGAGTGCCGCAGGTGGCGCTCAGCTTTATCCAAATATTACAGCATCCGTAACACCAACCATCGACGGTAACTACCATGTTTATCAGTTCAACTCTTCTGGTACTTTCACTGTCAATGCCTTGGGCACTGACCCTGTATATGGTGCTGTTTGTGATTATCTTATTGTGGCTGGTGGCGGCGGAGGTGGCAACGCTGGTGCTGCAGGAGGAGGCGGTGGTGCTGGCGGTTTTCTTACAGCTACAGGTGCTAGCTTATCTGTAGGGTCTCATTCTGTAGTTGTGGGTGCTGGTGGTAGTGCACCAACAGTGTACGCTAATGGGGGTAATGGAGCAGATAGTAGTGTATTCGGTGTTACAGCTGTTGGTGGTGGCGGTGGTGGTGGTGTGCTTAGTACCACTACCAGTATAGTCGCACCTACAGGTGGTTCAGGCGGTGGTGGTTCTAATCGTGCTTTGGGTGGTTCAGGAACAGCGGGACAAGGTAATGCTGGCGGTGATGGTAATGCAAATCCTGCCTATCTAGCCGGAGGAGGCGGTGGTGCTGGTACTATTGGTGCCAATGCTGGCGCTCACGGCACAGCGAGTGGTGCCGGTGGTGCTGGATTGTCTTCGTCTATTACTGGTGTTGCTGTAACATACGCTGGTGGCGGCGGAGGTGGCGGTGATGATTACGCCGGGCGAGGTGCTGGCGGCGCTGGAGGCACTGGTGGTGGCGGTAATGGCTACAGCTCTAATGGCATTGGAGTTAATAATCCTGCTGGCGCAGGCGGAGCTAATCTCGGCGGTGGTGGCGGAGGCAGTGGTTGGAGTAATGCTACGAATACCTTTGTATCAGGAGCTAACGGTGGCTCCGGTGTAGTAATTATTCGAGTGAGGTTCCAGTAATGGCGCACTTCGCAGAGATTGATTCAAACAATAAAGTCATTCGGATATTGGTAGTCGCCGATAGTGTCGCTCCAGTAGGCCAAGCGTATCTAGCTGACCATATGGGCTTAGGTGGTACATGGGTCCAAACTTCATACAACAACAATTTCCGTAAGCAATTTGCTGGAGTTGGTTACACCTACGATCCTGTAGCCGATGTGTTCATTGCTCCGCAGCCTTATCCCTCGTGGACACTTGATGCCAACCATGATTGGCAACCTCCTACCCCGATGCCTACCGATGGCAAAATGTATCGCTGGGATGAAACAACTCTAACTTGGAAGGTGATATAATGTATATCGACACCAATAAACGAAAGATTGACATAAGCCGCCCTTACACCGCCCCCGACGGTACTCGGTGGCCAAACCTTCGCAATCCAGACCTGCGCAAGAAGTACGGAATAAAGGAAATCCCTGATCCTAAGGTTGAGGATAGTCGATACTATGACATTGGCTATCTAGATGTACCACCTTATGTGGTGAATACGCCTAAGCATTTCTATGACAAGCATACTACGGATGCTGATGGTAATGAGGTAGTCATTAAAGGCCTTAAAAGCCAGATCATCGACCGCAACACCCAAGCGATGAAAGATGCGCTTAAAGCTACCGATGCTGATGTTCTCCATGCGCTCGAACTTGGTGTACCGGTCGATCCGAAGATTGCCAAGGAGCGTAAAGCTATTCGTGACAAGTACGGCTTAAAGCTGAAAGCCTTGCGCTCCGCCCGTAGCCATAAAGATGTTGAACTCGCTGATAAGGATTAAGTATGAAAGCCTTGAAGACTCTACTTATGATGGGCTTGGGCATCATCATACTACCTTTCATCCTCTGGCGCACTCCGAAAGATGTTAGTCGTCTTGCGTATCTTGATCGCTATTTTGGCAACAGCACTACTGGCATTAGGGGTGACTACAAGTGGTACCCCAAATGGGCAACAGCACAAGGCGGATTCATTGCCAAATATCCCCGCTACTACTGGCTTGCTATCCGTAATCCCGCATTCAATTATCGTTACGAAGTAATAGGCGCACACGGCACGCTACTCAAGATTGAACGCAAAGGTCGTCCTCATCAACTAGGTTCGTATCGCGTTAAGGCTTTGGTGCAACAGAGCGATGGTAAGCTAGCTGAAGTACGCTTTACTTACGGTGTTTATAAATACCCATTCATTGATCGCTACTTCCGCTACGCCTTTGGGCATAAGCTCTGGGAGCGTGAAGCAGTGGGCGACAAAGTTGACTTAATCTACGGTATGTCCGTATTACCATTTATCGAAAAGGATACCGCTGGTGTCTGAAGGAACTGGAAATGAATCACACGCCCGATGACTGCCCATATACGACGAACGAAAAGGAGATGGGGGCAGTTCAAGCCGATGTTGCCACGCTCAAGAATGATACGCAGAATCTGTACAAGTTCCTCCGTGAGCACATGGATGCAGAAATCGCACGATTCGATGAGATGAACCGGCAGCTGGTCGAATCGTTTAAGGAGCGCGATAAACAGATCACCGAATTGCGCATGCTCATGGCAAAGATGCTGGGCGGTGGCATGGCGCTGATGATCGCCAGTGATTGGATCATGCGCAGCGGGGTGCTCTTCCCGTGATCACCTGCCTGCGCGATCAACTGCTGCGCGACGAAGGCTTGCGCCTGCGCCCTTACCTCGATACCGAGGGCAAGGTCACGATCGGTGTTGGCCGCTGCATCGATACCAATCCGTTTACCGTCGATGAGATCGCCGCCATCTGCGGCGCGCCGCTGTCGCACGATGCCGCCGTGGAGTGGATCGAGACGCGCGGTATTACACGCGATCACGCGCTGATGCTGCTCGATCGGGATATTGCAACAACCGAGCGCGCGCTGCTCGATGCGCAGCCGTGGATGGGCACTGATCTGGATGAGATTCGCCGCGCGGCGATGATCAACATGGCCTTTAATCTCGGCGTTGCTGGGGTTGGCCGTTTCCGCCGCATGCTGCTGGCGCTGCGTGGCGGGATGTGGTCGGCTGCCGCCAGTGAGATGCTGGACTCACGCTGGGCGCGGCAAGTCGGCGCGCGGGCGGAGCGGCTGGCGCGGCAGGTGGAAACAGGCGAGTGGGTGTGATGCAGGGCGAGGTGATCTTTGATGGTGTCGGCGGCGCGATCATCGGTGGCATGTTGCTCGGTGAGGCTGTTGCGCTCTATTTTGTAGTGCCGTGGGCGCAGATTTTTTGATGGCGGTAAATCTGATCATCGCGGTGCTGGTTGCACTGCTGCTCATCGCGGCGTGGGCGGAGTGGATAATGCTGGACGATCAACAGGAGGATGAGTGATGGATATTTGGGGCATTATCAAATCGGTGGGGGGCGCGGTGGTGCGCAATGCAGTGCCGGGCGGTGGGCTGATTGTCGATGCGGTCAACGCGCTGCTGCCAGATGATGCCAAGTTGCCGGCCGACGCAACTGGCCACGACATCAAGCAGGCGGTGAAATCACTGCCGCCGGAGCAACGCGCGGCGATCGAGCAAAAGCGGTTTGATGTAGAGATCGCGCAGATCCAGCAGGAAAATAGCACCGTGCGCGCGATGCTTGAAGCAGACACAAAGACGCCGCACACGACCCGCCCCTACATCGCGAAGGGGTCGTTTTTGGTGGTGGCGTGGGTGACGGTCACTGTGATTGCGCTGTGGAGCTATGCAATAGCCACCGGCGATGAGGGCATGGTTTCGACAGTGATGGATGGATGGCAGTTTGTGCTGGCTGTGATCGGGCCATTGGTAACCCTGCTTTGGGCGTATTTCGGCGTGCTCAAACACGAGCACCGCAACCGCCTCACCGCCGCCGTAGGCCATCCGCCCGCCGGCGGCTTGGGCAGCATCGTCTCCGCCCTACTCAAGCGCTAACCGCCCGCACCACCACCACCCCCGCGCCAGTCATGCCGGACTCGATCCGGCATCCATCCTCCCGCCTCTCCCACACTGTATCAAAATGCCACAGCGTAAAATTTCCGCTTGACAACTAGCGCAGAAAGCGCTAGAGTACGCACATGGCCGGAGGGTAACCGGTCAAAATCAAGGCGGCACCGGCCAACGGGGTGCAGGAGAGAAGAATGAAACTGTCTGTATCTAACATAATTGAGCTGCAAGGGCTTGACCATCATGCTGCCATCGCTTTTTCCGCGGCGCTAGGTGAGCGCATGAAAGATCCCGACACAACACTGACATCCGAGGACTATCGGGCTGTCATGATCGAAATCGAACACATGATGGCCAAGGCTCTTTCGGAAAAAGACACCACCCCGCCTTTTGGCTGGGAAAGCAATTGGAAAAAAAGGTGTGACGCTCTGGCCAAGGTGCGAGAAGATGTCCACAGCCTCTTCCTCCACCTAAGCGCATGGGGAGTGGCTGATATCCCTCCCGAGGTGCAGGACTCAATGGTCGCGCCTCAATGAAGGCGTCGTTGTCAATTGAGGTGTTTGGAGACGCTGAAAACCAGCGTCTCCGCCTCTTTGAAAGTATTGCTGACCAAGTGACGCCCGGCATCGGCCGGGCGATCACCGGCGGCTATCGCCGCAAGCGGCCGTGGGTGGCGGAGATCATCGGCGTGAGCCAGAGGTATGGGTTCGAGAGAAGCTTCCTCGACCCAAAAAAAGATTATTCTCGCTCGAACGCCATCGGCAGTCGCGGCGTGCGTCTTTTTTTTATTTTGGAGTCTGGGCGCCTATATGAAATAAACGAGCAGACATCATGGCGGCGTTGGCTGCGTTGGTATGCAGTCGTGTCTGACTCCGGTGATATTGTCCATGTAAGCAAAGAGGAGGCGCATCAATGGCTAAGAGACCGCTTGGTATCGATGTCCTGACAGCGGCCAGGCAGCGGATAGCGAGGGTGTTCGATGACTTTCCTCGCATCTATGTGTCGTTCAGTGGCGGCAAAGATTCCTCAGTCATGACCCATCTGGTCATGGAGGAGGCACGACGGCGCGGGCGCAAAGTCGGCTTGCTGCTGGTAGATCTGGAGGCGCAATATAAGATAACTATGCAGTTCGCTGAATCCATATATGAGATGTATGCAGACTGCATCGAGCCATACTGGATTGCGCTCCCTATTCATCTTCGCAACGCGGTCTCGCAGTTCGAGCCGCAATGGGTCTGCTGGGATCCGAATGCGAAGGATCGATGGGTGCGCAAGCCTCCGAGAATCGCCATCACGGACGAATCGCTCTTCCCATTCTTCCGTCGCGGAATGGAATTTGAGGAGTTCGTGCCGCAATTCGGCCATTGGTACGCTCAGGGGAAGCTCTGTGCATGCTTCGTTGGAATCCGCGCCGATGAATCACTCAATCGCTATCGCACGGTATGCGGACGCAAGGCTATGTTTGAGGGGATCAAGTGGACGACATGGTGCGGTGAGACATTATATAACGCTTATCCTATCTATGACTGGCGCACAGAGGATATCTGGCGCTACCTCGGCAAATATGACAAGCCGTATAACAAGCTCTACGACCTGATGCACAAGGCTGGCCTAAGCATTCATCAGGCGCGAATCTGTCAGCCCTATGGCGATGACCAGCGCAAGGGGCTTTGGCTGTATCACATCATCGAGCCGGAGACCTGGGGGAAGGTGGTGGCTAGGGTAAACGGTGCCAACCAAGGCGCATTGTATGCGCAAGAGACCGGAAATGTCCTTGGACGGATCAAGATAACACTTCCGCCAGGACACACATGGAAAAGCTATAGTCAGCTTTTGATGGCATCGATGCCAGATAAAACCCGTGAACACTATGAGAACAAGATCGCCGTGTTTCTCAAATGGTGGGCAGATCGTGGCTATGCAAATGGAATTCCCGACGAAGCCCCCCCAAAAGATGAAGCTGCAAAAAAGGCGCCGTCGTGGCGTCGGATCGCAAAATCCCTGCTCAGAAACGATTACTGGTGCAAGGGGTTGTCGTTCACTCAGACGAAAAGCGACGCCTACGAGAAATATCTAAAAGTAATGAAAAAAAGGAGGGCGGAATGGCAGATCAGGATTTGATTGAACAGGCGGCGACGCTATTTGAGCAGATCGAGACCTTCGACAACATCGACGAACGCATGGATGCGATAAACGAAATCAGGAAGGAATTGCACAAACACAGCCCGATGCGACACGAACCGGTTGATTGCGTGCTATGGGTGCAATCGGATGATGTGTGCGCAAACGACTATAACCCAAATGTGGTGGCACCGCCGGAGATGGAACTTTTACAGCATAGCATCAGGAGCGACGGCTACACCATGCCCATTGTTGCCCATCATCTTAGTGATAGATATGAGGTGGTTGATGGTTTCCACAGACAGCGTGTTGGTAAAGAGTGCGAAGATATCCGTGATCGCATCCATGGCAGGCTTCCGGTTTCGGTAATAAAGACAGAGAGAGCCGACCGTAATGACCGCATTGCCGCAACAATCAGGCACAACAGGGCGCGCGGCAAACACCTTGTGGATGCAATGGGCGAGATTGTGAGGGATCTTGCTCGGCGCAATTGGTCTGACAACAGGATCGCCAAGGAGCTAGGGATGGAGGCCGACGAGGTTTTGCGGCTCAAGCAGATAACAGGTCTAGCAGACTTGTTCGCTGATCAGGACTTTTCCGAAGCATGGGAGGTGGAATGAATATTATCCACACCGCCCGCACAGCACTCGGCCTTACGCAGGCCGAGTTCGGAGCGTGGCTAGCAGAGAGGATGGGGCGCGATCGCCCCATCCCGGACTACCGCATATCGGAGTGGGAGCGCGGCGTGCGCTCCCCACGACGCAATGTGCGGGAGATATGCGCGCCAATTGCTGCCGACGAGGTAGCTAGCGATGCCGTAATCGCAGTCTGCGGCACCCTGCACCGCGCAGGCATCGATCTGCTTGATGCAGCGCTGTCGCCGGAGATGCTGGCGACAAAAAATAAGATTAAGACCTCAATCGAGGAATTGATCTCCTAACGCCACTCAAACATCAACCGATCCGCCGCCGCCGGCAAATCGTCGGTGCGGAGCAGATCGAGATAGTCCGCCCAGGCCTGCATCATGCGGGCGCGCAGATCCAGATGCTGCGCCCGGGCGTAGGCGCGGGCGACCATGTCTTTTCCTGCATGCGCTAGCTGGCGCTCGATCGCCTCGGTCGGCCAGCCATGCTCGGACAGCAGCGACCGCGCCATCGCGCGGAATCCATGCGCGGTCTGGATTGTACCATCGTAGCCGATGGTGCGCAGCGTGGCGTTGTAGGTGGCGTCCGACAGCGGTTTTCCCGACCGTAGCCCGGGCATCACCAGATCACGATGGCCGCTCAACTCCTGCTGCGCGCGCAGGATCTCTACCGCCTGCCGCGATAGCGGCACGATGTGGTCGCCGCGCCCTCGGATTTTGAGGCGCGCCGCAGGGATCGTCCACCGCGCCGCGTCAAGATCCACTTCGCGCCACTCCATGTGCCGCAGCTCGCCCGGTCGCACAAACAGCAGCGGCAGCAGGCGCATGGCGCAGACCACCGCAGGATGCCCCTCGTAGCCATGGATCGCCCGCATCAACCCGCCGATCGCGGCAGGGTCGAGCAGCGTGGCGCGGTGTGTCACCTGCTCCGGCTCCAGCGCGCCGACCAGCGAGGCAGTGGGGTCGGTATCAATCAGCCCGCTGGCAATGGCAAACCGCATCACCCGCCCGACGATCGCCTGCACGCGATGGGCGGTGTGGTGGTGTCCGGTGTGCTCGATGCTGCGCAGCATCGCCAGCACGATGTTGGGGCGGATCTCGGTGATGAGTGTGTCGCCGATCACCGGCAAGGCGTGCGTGCGCATGCGGGAGCGGATCTCGCGCACTGTGCGCTCGGAGAGGTTGCGGCCGCGGTGGGTGAGGTAGTCGTCAAAAGCCTGGGCAAATGTCGGCACGCCATCGCGCCCGCCCTGCTCGATGGATTCCGGCGCGTGTCGAGGGTCGATTCCATTGCGGATCAACTCACGCGCGATTGCCCGCTTGTTTCGCGCCTCCCGAAGGCTGACCTTGGGGTAAGAGCCGAACGACATCTCATGCCGCCCGCCCGCGAGGCGGTAGGACATGTACCAATACTTGCCGCTGTGATTGATGAGGAGGAAGAGACCGTCGCCATCGGTAAGCTTGATCTTTTTCTTGCCTGCCGGACAGACCGACTTACGGCAGCGCATCTCGGTGAGCATACCATCAGCCACGGCAACACCTCCAAATCGCAGTGGTGGGTAAAAAAATCGCGGAAGGCCGATTACCCGCCAATTTTACCCACCACCCCCTGCGACAGTATGCGACAGCATGCAACAGATTAGCCCCC
This sequence comes from Mariprofundaceae bacterium, assembly GCA_015489095.1. GTDB lineage: Bacteria > Pseudomonadota > Zetaproteobacteria > Mariprofundales > J009 > S009-29. The sequence continues at coordinate 33,748 of WFMN01000095.1, forward strand.
GATTTGGGCATAAATCGTTGAGTTGCATGCTGATTGCGACGATATGCAACAGCATGCAACTCACTACTGGTGCCGATGACTGGTGCGGGAAAAATCATCATATCATGCTGATATAGTGAGGAATGTGGGCGTTTTCGTTTTCAATTTTACCCGCCAATTTTACCCACCGCCCGAGCGACACGGGATGCGAAACCGGTTCGGTTCCGGATTTACCCCTCCAGCAGATCACGGATGCGCGCTTTGATTCGGTCGGCGTGGGTGTAGATGTCGTCCAGCGTGTCGATCGGCACGCGCTCCTCGGATTTGTCCGGCTGGATGAAGCCGATGTATTTCTGCGCGTGGTTGAAATGTAGTCGGCAGATGCCTTTGCGGTTGCTGTCGTCGAGCAGGATGCCGAAATAGGATTTTGTGTCGCGGTCGGTGACCCTCGATACATCCACCACCTCGCGGGCGATGGCGCGCACGATGAGGTAGCCATCCCACTCCTCTTCGGTAGTGATAATGCCGCGATCATCTGGTTGCGGGGCGACGCCGGCAGGATCCTCTGCCACCGCGGGCTGTTCCTCCTGCTCGTATGGGTCGCTGTTCAGCGCCGACTGCAGGCGGGCGTTGATTTTTTCGTGGATGAATTGCTTGCGCGCATCGCGCACGATGTCGGCAAACTCGGCGATCACCTGCTGGGTTTTCATGCCGTCGTACACCTGCGAGAGGAAAAACTTCACAAACTCGTCGGAGGGGTTATCCAGCTCGCGCTCCAGCACCTCTTTGATGGCGCGGGTGTATTTCAGTTTTTTGGCGGTCGTCAGGATATCGTCAACCGAGAACGCCGCCTTGGTGAATCGCTTCAGCTCGTCGATCTGGTGATCCTCAAAGTTGCGGATGTCGAAAACAAAAAACGGCGCGCTGTCCATCTTGTTCGGCTGATCCAGATCGGAGTAAAATTGATATACCAGCCCGTTGGTGAGCAGGCCGAAGCGCGCATCCTCGGTGGCGTAGTAGCGATAGAGCTGCGATGTGTGCGTCTTTTTGAGGTCGTCGCCGCACCATTTCGCCTCGACCAAGATCGACACCGCGCCATCCTTTTTGATGGCGTAGTCCACCTTCTCGCCCTTTTTGGTGCCGACATCGGCGGTGTATTCCGGCTCGACCTCGGATGGGTCGAACACATCATACCCCAAGGCAGAGATAAACGGCATGATCAGCGCCGTTTTGGTCGCCTCCTCGGTCTTGATGCTATCAAGCTGATCGGCTGCCCGCTTGGCGATGGCGTTGATCTTATCTACTAAGTCCATGGTCTCCCTCCTGTTGGTTAATCAGTTCCCGTTTGCTTGTTTTTTGGCTGGTTGAGTAATCGCATCCCCCAGCGTTTGCAGTGCTTGCTGCTGTTCGGGGGTCATCTGGCGGTATTTTTGTAGCAGCGCGATCTCGGCGGGGGTGTTGGCACAATACTGTGTGCCAGCCTCGCGGATTTCGTCGTTTGGTGGCTTGGTCTGGTCTTTGATGGCCTTGCCCAACACATCGTCCATGGCCTGCCGTGCAAAGCCTGGCAGTTGGGCAATATCAGTGATGGCGCTCAAGACATGCGGGATTTTATCGACATCTTCTGGGTGTTCACTGATAAAATCCGTAACGGCTTTAATCATTGTTTCTTTCGGGTCTGGGGATTTTTCTCCTTTCCCTGAGATAAGCCACTCTGGATCAACATGCAGCGCGCGGGCGAGTGGGAGCAGGTTGGTTGCTGCTGGGTTTTTGGATGTTCCAAGTTCCAAGCTAGATATAGTCGCCTTCGTTACGCCGGCAGCATTGGCAAGCTGCTGTTGCGTCAGCCCTGATTCTTTTCGCACCATTCTCAAGCGCTCACCAAATGTCATGGGCGGTATGCTACACTGTACCAAGGACGGCATGCTTGACTTTTAAGTACAGGTGGCTATACTTCGTCGCATGGACAAGCAATCAGTCATAAAATTATTCGGTAACGGGGCCGCTGTGGGGCGTGCTGTTGGCTGCACGAAAGGCGCGGTTTGCAACTGGCCAGACCCGCTTCCGCCGCGCATTGCCGACCGGGTGATCGCGGCGTTGGTGCGCGCAGGACGCGCTGATGAGGCCGAAGCGTTGGCGCGGGAGGATGGATGCCGGATCCAGTCCGGCATGACGGAAGAAGATTTAAGGAGAGTGGCATGAGTGAGCGAGCAAAGGATCGAACAGTCATTTGGCAAGCGCTGATGGAGATGATCAAGGCAGGGCAGATCTCGGCGCGATCGGCAGAAGAGGCGGTGGACGACCTCAAGGCTGCCCACCGCGCACTTTTTGATGAAGACTAAACGGTCTCTTTCATTGTTTTTAATATCGTTGCGAAGGCATCGGCCACATCTTGTGGCGTGGGGTCGCCCCCTCTTTGTGATAAGTTTGCCTTGGCGTTTTGGAGCATCGCTATGACGACCTCTGTAGCCATTTCTTCTAATTGTTTCATTTTCAATTACCTCCGTGGTTGTGTTTTGTCTCCTTGTGAGATGGAGAGACACCGAACCTACCACGGGGGTTTGAGTTTTTCGCGTATGTCGGGGCTTCTTTCACGGATTCCCCCCTGACAGATGCGCGAAAAAGTGGAGATAGGGGGTTGCCGCCCCCTATCTCCCATCCTAACCCCATTCCAATCATAACAACCCGAAAAGAAGGAGAGAGAATCCGTGAAGATTACTTATTTACCTGCTAAAAAAGCAAATCGACAGCAGGCCATGACCCTGCTGCTGGCGGCTGTGACCGATTGCCAGCGCGCGATGCGCAGCCGCAACATCAAGCGCGCCAACGCCGCATTGGCGCGGATGGACGCCGCCGCGCGGCTGGCGTTTCGGCTGGCGGAACCTGCCGGCGACCATTTTCCTGACGGCGGGAATATGGTTTGCGCTCGATCATGCTCCGAACGCTCGCGGCGTTCGGAGGCTGTGTCGCCGCACGATGTCGCCGGCGGCGTGGGGGTGGCGTGATGACATTCCCGACGATTGAGGCAGAGGTCGCGCTGCAGGAGTTCGACCAGC